>CAZRCR010000144.1:0-5627 GCA_964598615.1 uncultured Anaerolinea sp. | reverse complement strand
GATTGCCGGGTACTTTGGCGAGTCTCTGTTGATTCTTTCGATCGCCATGCTCACCACAGGCCTGTATGGCTGCTGGCTGAAATACAATAAGCCCATCGCTTTGGTCGCGATGGGCATCGGTGTCCTGTATATTTTTGAGAGGATATTTTGGAGTTACGTCACCACGAATTTTGCCCACAGCATACAGATCCATTCGACCATCAATGATTACACCGTACTGACGCAAGCGGGTTTCCTGAAGGGACTTGGCGCTCTCTTCGGCGGACTGGTTGGCGGTTTCGGATTCTCAACCGCGCTTACTTTGCTGTTTTTCAGCATCCACAACCCCTATGGGATCGCAGGCGGTTTGATCGTCCTTATCACCATGCTAATAGGTATGCCTGCAAAAATATACTTCATTAATCATATTTCCACCACGGTGCTCACCACCTTCATCATCAGCATGGTTATTAAGAATTTCGGAATCATCTTCATGGGCGTGGGATTATTAAGAGAATCTCTGAAATGAAATGCTGATACATATGTATATATCAACAGTGGAATAATCCACACACGCGGAGAAAGGGTCCATAGCTTTATAAATGCCAGGGAATATAAAAAAACCGCCATAAAAGGCGGATTTTTACTGACAATATCCCCGATCAAGATTGGCAACGAACACTTGCCATCATTCGCCGCCGGATTCGTTCTCCAAAGAATAGATCAACATTCCATCATCGAATTTGACCGGCCTCATCAACCCCGCAGCGGCATCGTTCTTGGAATACCAAGCCGTAGTACCTGCCAGGGTCAACTTACGCACCGTGGTCTCCCCCATCGGCAGTGCAATGTTTTCATCGCTATAAACTCGTAATACTTCATCCCGTACCACGGGGCCGGAAGAATTCGTCTGCTCATCCCATTTCATCAGGTATCCGAAGGGGACAGAGAAAGAATCACCGGAATCAGCCCGAAGCAGGGCCGCATGCCATGCCCATTCGAACTCGACAACAACGTTTTCAGGCATGAGGATATCCGCCGTTCCAGTCCCATCTGTACTTGTCAGGTGGTTGTACTCCACAGAAGATGTAATAAGCGTGCCGTCGGTATACCGTTTCTCGAGTGAAAAACTCAACAACTCCATGGTTGTCGAATTCCAACTGACAGCGATGGTATCCGCATGAGATTCATCTTTGTAATAACTGTTTTCAACCGTGATCTCGTAGGCCTGGATCGTGCGGGAGCATTCGAGATTGACACGGGAGCCTGCCGGAGAAAGGACACAGTCCATTTCCCCCACGGTTTGCCCACCCTGATTCATGATCGAATAGTGGCTTTGTACAGGAGCTTGCAAACTTGGCAGACCATAACTCACCTGTGTGGAGGGTGCGAATTTGGCCAAAATAGCCGCTGCCACCGTCATACCGGCAACCGCGATATACAAAATCCCGGAAACGATCAGCGGCCAGTAAGTAGCAAACCAGCTCGTTTTGGCAAAATTGACCGAAGGTTCTGTGACGATTTCCTGAACAGGCTGCCTGGGTGCGGAATACAGACGGCGTATCACCAGAAGAATAATAACCGCCACGATTAGCCCAACCAGCGCCGACCACAGGGAAAGAAATGGCAGGGATTTCCCTGTAGTGAAAAAGTAAACGCTTTGTGCCGCCGATGCCCCGTTATTCCCAAAATGGATGAGCATCCCGGCCAGGATTGACCGGGTCTTCCAAACCACATAACCAAGAATGAAGGCCACCGGAAGCAGGGCAGGTAACCCGGAAAGCCGGAAGTGATAGAAGGCGAACAGCAAAGCTGTGATACTGATGGCCAACCAGGCTGGTTTCTTCTCTTCGTAAGCGTTCTGGATCGCACCGCGGAACAGGATTTCTTCCCCCAAGGGAGCAAAGATTGCCAGCGCCACGGCATACGCGATCATGTCCAGGGTAGTTTTGGGCAGGAGGTTATTCGGAACAGGCACCGACTGCATCCCGGTCAATTGAGCCATAACACCCTCGATGACCAGCCCGAACAGGTAAACAGAAACCCCGAGCAGCACACACAGCACGCCGGTCAAGATCGGGAGCGGCTCGAACCGTAATCCTGCACGCAATGGAATCCGCTTTTGGCGAAAGAACAAAATCGTGGGAAGTGCGATCAGGATGCATTCTGTAATGATCAAGCCCCAGGACAGGCTGATCGATTGGATAAAGGAGCCAACTGTAATGACCAGAAGCATGGTCAACATGAACAGCAGGTTGGCGGAAAACAAGGAAAGACTTTTTCTCATGGGCCTCAGATTCAAGTTGATTTTGACCGCTCTGTTATACCATTATTCCTCCCGTGAAACCCCCACAAATGATAATCGGCCTGGGTTCCAGACCGGTTATCTGTGTTTTCAACTATTCACCCTGCAAAATACGTCGGGCAACCTTCTGCGCCCCCACCATAACGGTCTGCACGCCGCCGCCATTTTCGCTCTGGGCGCCGATGAACCACAACCCGTTGATGGGTGTCTTGTGGGACGGCGGCTTGTTGCTCATCACGGGCGGCACGCCGCCGAACGAGTGATGCGACTGGTGCGTGCGTTGACGGAAGTCTTCCGGCGTCAGGATGAGACGCGTCAGAGTGTGGGCGCGCAGGCCAGGGATATGAGCTTCAGCCTCGGCGATCAACTTGTCGGCGAGTTCTTCCCTGCGGCTGGACCAGTCTCCTTCGGCCAGCGTGTCGGGTGCGACCGTGTAAACGGTCACGGCATACTTCCCGGCGGGAGCCAGGGACGGCGAGTGCAGCGACGGCACGTAGATCAGGAAACCTTCCTTGCCCTCGTGGTAGACGCCCGTCCGCAGGCGCTGGACGGAGCCTTCCAGGTCCTGGGTTTTATAGTAATAGCACAGGGCAGCCGGTTGGTACGGGGTCGGGTCGAAATCGATGCCCAACTGCACCATCAGCACCGACTCCATCAGCCGGTTGGACTCGATCTGCCGGATGAACTCGCCCGACAGGTGCTCACGTCCGACCAAGTCGAAGAAAACTTCCTTCATCCCGCCGGAAGCCAGCACCAGGTCCGCGGGTTCGATGTGACCGTCCGCCAGTTCCACACCGGTCGCTTTCCCATCCTGGAACACGATCCGCTTGACGGTTGTGTTCGTCAGCACCTTGCCACCGTGTTTGACCACCACACCCAGCACGGCGTCCACCAGCGACTGGCAGCCGTTGAGGATGTAGGTATAAGCGATCTGGGCGCTCTGCGTGCCGGGATAGGTCGGGATGCGCTTGTCGAACGCTGTCTCGATATGGATGTTCGGCACGCCCAGGCCGGGGAACTCGCTCGGGGCGGTCACAAAGTCCGCCACGATGCCCAGGAAGAGGGTCTTGAGCACCGGGGACTGGAAGTAGTAGTCCATGAGTTGGGCGCCGCTCCAGTTCACCTTGCTTTTGACCGGCAGGAAGGCCAGGAACATGCGCAGTTTGAGCCACAGGGCAGCCAGTCCGCGTGCGGTTTCGGCGCGCCGCGCCAGGCCCATCAGATGCATCATCTGGTCGTAGAAACGATAGTAACGGTCCAGCGCCTGGCTCTCGCCGGGGAACAATTCCTTCAGACGCTCGCGCCGCCAGTAGGGACCGGCGTACTCCTTCGGCTTCCACATGCCGAACTCGGGCATGACAATGCCCCGGTCCTCGTGCACCGCCGGGACCTGGTCACTGACGCCCAGTTCCTCGAGGATGCGGCGTCCCTTGTCGCCGGGGGCGAAACCGTCCACCAGCAGCGGACCGATATCCCAGCCGAAGCCATCCTGCCGGACAGTGGCGGTCACCCCGCCGGGAGTCGGGAACTGTTCGTAAATGATGACATCGTGTCCGGCTTTGGCAAGGTAAGCGCCCGCCGTCAGCCCGGACATGCCAGAACCGATGATGATGGCTTTCATGCAGTCTCCTGTTCCTTAGCCTTGCGCTCAGCCAACTCCTTGACCAGTTCGGCATGGTTCTTGCGCGTGATGGGATACCAGATCAGGAACGGCAGGCTGACCAGGATCACGGCTGCGGGAACGATGGAGAAGAACATCCGGATGCCGAACAGCGCATGCGTGGTCTGCTCCACATTGGGAACGTAGCCGAACAGGTTCAGCGCCCAGCCGCTGACCGCCACGCCAAGCGCGCCGGTGAACTTGGTCAGGAAGGCCCACAGACCATAATAAACACCTTCCCGCCGTTCGCCGGTCATCTTCTCGTCATACTCGACCACATCCGGGAGCATCGACCAGGGGAAGACCCACTGCGCAGAGAAACCCATCCCGGCCACAAAAGCCACGGCATAGATCAACGGTGTGGCTTTATGCGGGAAGAAGAAACTGCTGATGACCGCCACGCAGGCAATGAACAGCCCCAACGCATAGGACGGGCCTTTATTGATCTTGTCCGAAATAAGTTTGGCAGGGATCAGGAACAGGCCGATCGTCACCAACATGCCCAGCAACACGAACGAAACCTGGTCACCCATGTTCAGTTGGTACTGGATAAAGTAAGGCACCAGCGCGGTCAACACGGTGAAGCTGAAACTGCTCAGAATGAAAGCGATCATCAGGATGATAAACGGCTTGTTCTTGAACGGGATCAGGATGGCTTTGAGCGGCGGCAGTTTGGACGGTTCGCCTGCCGTGCCCGGTTCTTCTCGGACCGAGAAAGCGGTCACCAACGTGGTGACCACTACAACCACCCCGAAGATCCCGCCAGTCACGCTCCAGGCCTGCTGCAGATTCATCCCGCCCCCCTGGAAAATGCCCGCCAGGAGCGTGGTCAGCGCCGCGCCGAGGATATACCCGACCACGTTGTAGATCATGCGGATCGAGGTCAGGCTGGCGCGGTCAGTGTAGTCCCGCGTCAGTTCGGGGGTCAGGGCATAGTACGGCGTGGTGGTCATGGTATGGAAGGTATCCACCAGCAGGAAACTCAACAGAACCGCGAAAAAGGCAGGTACGCCGGTCAATCCCTTGGGCAGGGAGAACATCAGCCAGGCTGCCAGCCCCAACGGGATGGCCCCAATGAACATGTAGATCCGGCGGCGGCCGAAGCGGGAACGCGTCCGGTCGGACCAGTACCCGAACAGCGGGTCATTGACTGCATCCCAGGTCAGCTTGCCGACCATCAATGCTGACCCTGCCAACGCCGGGTTGATCCCGGCCACGTCGGTGTAGTAGAAGAGCAGGAAGAACTGGATGGCTGATGTGATCAGGGAAAAACCCAGATCAGCCAGCCCGTAACGGAACTTGGTGCCAAGGGTGAGTTTTTTATTCATGGGGCCTCGAGGATGGGGGAATGGAAAGACAGGCAGATGGGGAGCAGAGACCTGCGTTACGCGTACGGGCTCATTATAGCAGTCGCTCCAATGCAAGGGAACAAAAATCCGCCCATACGGGCGGATTTTTATATAGCAAAAAAGGTTCCCAATGGGAATCTAGTTCGGCAACAAGGATTTCATTTGTTTGTAGATAAAACCAGTGGCGGCCTTCGGGTTCAAACGATAGAGGAAATCCATCAACTTGGCATCCGAACCGACCAGAACACTGTAACGGTCCTTTTCGATGGCATCCACGATAAGACGCGCAGCCTTTGCGGGGGAAAGCTGTTTCATGCCTTTCCCATCCCCTGCA
>CAZRCR010000143.1:0-5631 GCA_964598615.1 uncultured Anaerolinea sp. | reverse complement strand
GTGTGCTGCGTGCTGGGCTCCGGCGCGGTTTCCCATCCCTGATTTGTTGATGTTGCCTTTACCCCTCGTGGCTTGGAGTTGGTGGCATGTCGAAACGGATTGATTTCCGCCGGGTTTTCCTGGCGAGTGGGCTGATTGCCCTCATTATCTCATATGCATTCTTATTTTTAAAGATGCTTAACGATCCGGTGGAGAATACAGGCTCGGATTTCATCACCTATTACACGGTGGGTGTGATCGCCAATCGGTATGGATTCGAGCATACCTACGATTTCGATTTGCAGAAGGCAATCGAGGAGGAGATCGTCGGGTTCGAAGTGGCCGATTCGAACGTGATGCCGCACAATCATATCCCGCTCTTGAACCCACTCCTGGCCCTGCTGGCAGCTGTTACGGGCGGACGCTACCTGCTGGCGATGTGCATTTGGGCTTTGGTTTTGCTCCTGGTCTACATCCCGGCGGTCTGGACCTTGCTGTGGGTGCGCCCGGATCGGATGGATGCCAACCCGGTCAATCTGCTGGCACTAATGCTGTTCTTCCCGCTCTTTGTCAGCCTGATGAATGGACAGGATACGGTCCTGCTCGTGCTGGGTGCGGTCTTGTTGGTCGGCGGCGTGACCTGGAAGCGGGACTGGCTGGCTGGCTGGGGCTTGGCGTTGATGAGCGTGCGCCCGCAGATTGCCTTGATGATGGCGTTGCCTTTCCTGTTCACCAACCGGCGTATCTGGTGGCGTTTCTGTGCCCTTGCCTCCATGTTTGTGTTGATCAGCGTTGTCCCACTGGGGCTGACCGGTCTGCGGGATTTCTTCGATATCATGTCCACGGCAGTGGTGGGGTCGCGGGATACGGCCATGTTCAATGTGATCGGTTTCCTGAGCCGTGCTTTCCCGCGTGTTGCATCGGGTGTTATCCAGGGAATTGGGTGGGCGGTCTATGGGGTGGGGGTGGTGGGTTTATGCATCCTTTGGAAGAAATCCCGGCAGGTGAATGGACGTCTGCTGGGCTTGGCTTTGATTCTATGCCTGCTGGTCTCTCCGCACCTGGTCTATCACGATCTGACGTTGCTGATGGTGCCGCTGGTGGCGGCGTTCTGGGAAGCCATTGGCGCAGGATTGTTGCGCCGCCAGGACGCGCCTGCAGTGATGGTGCTCATCTCCGTTTTTTTATTATTGAGTTTTGTGCGTATAACCACGCAGTTTATTGCTGCTTATCTGTTCATGGGAGCATTGCTGGTTTACCTGTGGCAGTTTCCCCGTTTGAACCGTTGGCTGGGGGTGCCTCGGCCACCTGACGCGTGAGTTCTTTTATCGGTAGAGTGTTCATGTGCTGTTTGATAAGATTTTCGCAAGGAAGGGTCAGTGATTTTTGCGGCCCGTTCTTTTACAAAGCATCTTCCAATCTCCAAAACCGACTCTGCTCTATTATCGCCATTCGCTTCCAATATTTTCCCGGCCAGATAGTAGATACGGCAGGGATCGTCAGTACCGTCCAGAGCATGGGGGGTGGGGATGATTGCCAGTACAGGAGCAAGCAGCCCAAGTGCCATAGAGTTTTTGGATTTCTGATGAGCTACTAGCGCAAGTTCAGCTTGGATTTCTGCGATACGCCCAGGATGAGGAACTTCGCGACGCAGGGCAAGTGCCTGGAGCAGGGCTTTTTCAGCAGCATCATACTCTCCTGCTTCCAATAAATTCCGACCCAGATAAAAAAGTGCAATGGCCTGGTTGACCTTGTCCCCGGCTTTTTCGGCCAGCGAGATGGCATTAAGCGCATTATCGCGCCCGGTCTCGAGATGTCCCTGTGTACAGTCGAGCAGACTCAGGTTGGCTAATGTCTCAGCTTCGGCTTGGCAGTTACCGCTTTCACGATGGAGTACCAGGGCTTTTTGGTAATTTTTCCGTGCAGCATCATACTGTCCCAAGCAATAGTAAGTTGCACCCAGATTATTGAACGAGGCGCTCTGCCCGCGCGGGTTGCCCATCTCCTGGTGGATTTGCAAAGCCTGCTTACTGTATTGCAACGATGTACTTAAATCACTCTTATCGGCGGCTACATTCGACAGGTTATTGAGTGCCTTGGCCTCGCCAGGCAAGTTCCCCAGTTCACGATAGAGTGATAATGCCTTTAAGTAGAGTTCTTGAGCTGCATCCAGTTTGCCCAGATCCCATTCCACTGCACCCAAATTATTGAGCGTGGCGCTCTCCCCGCGTTTGTCACCGAGATCATGGGATAACGCCAACGACTGCTCGTACAAAGGAATGGCAATATCATACTCTGCCAGCCTATTGGCAGCGTTGCCGAGTTCACGCAGGCTGTCGGCCTCAATGCGTTTATTACCCAGTGTGCGCGCCAGCATCAGCGCTTTCTCCAATATCGGCCGGGCAGATTCGCACTCGCCTTGCGCATCCAGCGTCTGTCCCCAAGTCAGCAGGGCTTTGGCTTGTACAAGAGACTCGCCGGTAATGGCGCGGACCAGTTCGATGGCATCGGCGTAACGTGCCTGGCTGTTATAAATACGTGCCAGCTCGATCGATATTTTTGCTGCCAGTTCTTTTTTGGATACAGCCTTGCCCAGATCTTGGATGGATTTATCGAACAGAGCCTCACCTTCGGAAAGTGGCCCGCGTAGGGAGTACAGAAGTGACAGCCCCGTTAACAGGATTTCTGTTGGATGCGAATTTTGGGGGAATGACCATTGCCAAGCTGTTCGAAAATTCGCATGCTCCGTTTGGAATAGATTCAACACGGCTGCAGAAATCACGTTACCATGCCGTGAGATCAGGTCTGCGTAATATGTGGCGTGACGAGAACTGATTGCTTCGGGATTCTCCAGTTTTTCTGTGGCGAACTGACGGATGCTTTCGTGCAGGGAGTAGCGGCCATTTGCGTCATGCCGCACGAGCGATTTTGCTACCAGACTGGCCAGTTGTTGCGATGATATTTCAGCCACATTCAATGCCGCCGCCGCGCTGAAACCGCCTGCAAAAACGGAGAGCCTTGTCAGGTGAATACGTTCTTCGATAGAAAGCAGATTCCAGGAATGCTCGAATACTGCCCGCAAAGAGCGATGCCGGGCAGGAAAATTCTGCAGAGTGGGACTCAGGGCATCGAAAGTCTGGCGCAGGGAATTGGCGATTTCAGTACATGATTGTTCGGCCACTGTACTGGCGGCTAATTCGATGGCCAGCGGATGGCCTTCCACGAGTTGGCAAATGGATACAACATCAGCTCGACAGGCATCCGTTAATCTGAAGCGGGAATCAATTTGAATAGCACGGTTTTCGAACAGGGTCAGCGAATCCCAAGGATGGGAACCTGCATCTTTCTTTCCTTCCGGGAAAGAAAGTCCATTGAGCGTATAAACCCATTCCTCACGCAGCCGCAGCCGCTCACGCGAAGTTACGATGATTTGTAAACCTGGTACAGCAGACAGAAGTTTGCTTACTGAGCCACTGCTTTCTATCAAGTGCTCAAAGTTGTCGAGCAGGAGCAGGATTTCTTTGTTGTGCAAAATCTCAGGCAGGTGCAAGCCAGCATCGGGAGTCGTGTAGCCGAGCGCAGATGCGATTGAGAAAGCGAGATCGTTGGCATCCGCCAAGGGGACATAGAATATGCCATCGCGGTATAACCCGGCATGAGCATGTGCCACTTGTAACGCGATGCGGCTTTTTCCAATGCCCCCCATCCCTAAAATGGTAATGAGGCGGCAGTCCGGATCTGCCAGCTGGTCAGTGATTTCAACCTGTTCATTGATGCGCCCAACAAAGGGCGTCAGCGGTTCGGGTGGCTTGGGAATATTTTTTCGATGGGGAATCGTCGCGTTCCGGATTGCTTCGTAGATGTCGGTGGTCTCATCAGTGGGTTCCACACCCAATTCATCCTTGAGAATCCGACGGCAAGTCTGGTATTGAGAGAGTGCTTTACTTCGTTCTCCCCCTAGATTATATAACCGCATTGCTTGCCGGTGGGCTTCTTCGCGCCAAGGTTCGAGGCGGATTTGTTCCCGGGCATGATATAGAGCAGTTGGCAGGTCCAACTGCCGTTCTGCCAGTTCGGCGAGGATGATATGGGCGTTCATGGCGTTTTGATGTAACCGCTCACGAGTCAGGATTACCCACTCTTCGAAGGTATTGCTGTTCCTGGATGGAAAACCGGCGAGAAAATCGCCTTTGTAGAGTCCCAACAGATCTTTTTGGCGTTGGATACAAGCCAGGCAATGATCTATGGAGCGATGACGGTGTTGGTTACACGCGTTGATTAGCGTTTCCGCTTCGCCGATATCGGTCCAGAGACTAGCCTGCGGGTGGATTTGAATCTCTTGGGAGTTGACAAGAAGAAATTCTCCCCCGCCTAGAGCTTGTTTGATGTGTGAAAGTGCCTGGCGCAAACTCTGGCGGGCACGTTCATCATTCTGTTCTGGCCAGAGCAGGGCGGAAAGGCTTTCCCTTCGTTGAGGTTGCCTGCGCTCTACTGCCAGATATGCCAGCAAGGCGCGGGCTTTATCAGTGGCAAACCCATTCAAGGGTTGACCATCAATTTCTACTTGGAAAGTGCCCAGGAGTCGAAGCAGGAGTGTTGGCATGATGAAATCGTTGAATGATGCACATTATAAGCAGAAATTGGCGGATTTGACGTTTTTTTGACATCCAGTTGTTACAAAGGTTTATGAACTTTGCGTACCGGTCATATCTCCTGCGCCTGTGGTCGGAATCGAACGATCCTCCTATCTACCGGGCAATCCTGGAAAGTTCCATTAACGGGGAGAGGCATGGTTTTGCCACTATGCAAGCGCTTTTTGTGTTTTTGGAGCAGGATGTCAAGCGGTTTGCGGGCACGCCGCGCCTCACAAGCCATACAGATGACGATGAAGATTTGAAATAAAAAGATCCCTTTCTGCCCAGGAGACGAAATAACATGCGTGATATTGCCAGTGACTTAACTTCAAGGGTCAAACGCCGCTTGCTCATCGGGATCATCAGCACATTGGTCGGCATCCCGATGATGTGTTGTTGTCTGGTGTTTATTTACACAGTGCTTTTCCCCCAACTCGACCAAGTTGTTGCTAGTGGGAACGCGAATGCACCTATGTGGATCATGCTGGGCGTAGGGCTAATTACTCTGCTCGGGCTTATCGCGATTCCATTGGTAGTGATGATTGTTGTCACCTTGCGCCGCGCAAGCGCGTTTGATGCGATCTTCATCCCGCTTGGGTTTCACGGGAGTTCCTATATGCTGTATGGCCGGCATTACCAGGGACAGTTTGGCGGACGGGATGTGGATGTTTATATTTACCGTGGCCCCACGGTCGAAGTCCGGCTCAAAACGAATGTTCAAACCCGCATCCAGATAATGCCCAAAGGATCGCTCCCGGCGAACGTTGCACACTTGTTTGCCAAGAATCCGTTAGTTACGGGCGATCCTGCTCTGAATCCATTCTCAATCTATCCGCTCGATGTTGCCTGGACTTTTAGATTGCTTGCTGAACATCAGGTTGTTGCCGCGATCCAGTCGCTAATGACTCTTGGTGCTGACTGGGCAATTTTTCGCCACGTGGAAATCCAGCCGGGGGAAGTGTTGTTATATCTCAATCGAACCCGCAAGATGTTCGCCAATTCCTTGGATCTCGGTGCA
>CAZRCR010000142.1:1870-5635 GCA_964598615.1 uncultured Anaerolinea sp. | reverse complement strand
CAAAGCCGCGTCCGGCTGATCCGATTCCAGTTGGTAGCCATCGGCGTACTCGAAAGACAGGCCGAGCTTTTCGAGTTCCTCGCAAGCGTTGTCCAGTTGCAGTGGGTTGATGCGTGAGCTGCCTGCGCCCTGGTAACGCGGGCTGCGGGCGAAAGCGCCGATGACCGCGGCCTTTTGTCGGGTGTTTCCGGGGAGGAGCCCTCCCTCGTTCTTCAACAAGACAGCCGAAGCGGCGGCCATGCGCCGGGCGGCCTGGCGATGGGTGGTCGTGTCGTAGTGGAAGGGTTTGCGCTGTCCGGCGCGCAGGATCAGTTCGGTCAGGCGCACCGCGGCCCGGTCCAGGACCTCGAGCGGAATGCGGCCTGTTTCGACTGCTTTTAAGATGCGGCGGTCGTTCTCGTCGTCGATATGCGGCATTTCCAGGTCGAGACCCGCTTCCAATCCTTTCACCCGGTCCACGACTGCTCCCCAGTCCGACATGACAACGCCATCGAAACCCCATTCGTCGCGCAGGATGCCGGTCAGCAGGCGCTGGTTCTGGCTGGCCGACTCGCCGAACAGCCGGTTGTAGGAGCACATCACGGTCCATGGGTGGGAACGTTTGATGGCGGTCTCGAAGGCCGGGAGGTAGATCTCTCGAAAGGTGCGTTCGTCCATGACCGAGTCGCTGATCATGCGGCCCTTTTCCTGGTTATTGGCGGCAAAGTGTTTTATGGAAACGCCCACATCCTGGCTTTGCACACCGTCGATGAAAGCCGCTGCGCATTCCCCGGCCAGGTAGGGGTCTTCAGAAAAATACTCGAAGTTGCGGCCGCATAACGGGGAGCGCTTCATGTTCACGCCCGGGCCCAACAGTACGGCCACTTGCTCCTGACGGCACTCTTCGGCGATGGTTTTGCCCATTTCCTGGAGCAGTTGTCTATCGAAGGAACAGGCCACTGCCGATGCGGTCGGGAAACAGACCGCCGGGACGTTCTTGCTGATGCCGATCTCGGCTGCGTCAGTGGCCTGTTTGCGCAGTCCATGCGGGCCATCGGTGACCATGATGGCTGGCAATCCCAGGCGTTCGATCGCTTTCATGTACCAGAAATTCTTCCCCGAGCAGAGCAAGACTTTCTCTGCCAGGGTCATTTGGGCAACCAGTGATACGGCTTCTTTCTTGAAATCCATGAGAACCTCCTGCGGTGAAGATGACCGGCTGTCTGTGATGCCGGGAGATGGATTATGGTCAGGCCTATTATGCGACCAAATGATGAACCTGCCTATGGGATTGCGCCCTGTTTTTCAAAAGAAAATCCGCCTGAAAGGCGGATTTTGGGAAATCCCATAGTTTCAGATACAAAAGGTTAAACAGGAGAGCAGAAAAAAAGCTATTCCCCCACGATCTGCACGCGGACCGTGCGCTCGCGGGCGCGTACCTGGTCGAAGTCGGCGAAGTAGATGCGGCCGAATTCGCCCAGCTGCATTTCGCTGTCCACCACGGGGATGGATTGCGAGCGGCCCATCAGCACCGAACGCAGGTGAGCGTCGGTGTTAAGAGACCAAAACGCTTCCTCCTCGCGGCCTTTGGCGGCCACGATGTGCTTCGGACCGGGGTGGTTGTACTGGCCCTCGGTCCGGCAAGTGGGGATGAGTTTCTCGAGCACATTGACCAGGTCCTGCATGAGCAGTTCGGTGCCCCAGTAGTTGGTATCGTCCGATGCTTCCTGGATCAAGACACTGCAGGTGGTATGCTGGGAATAGACCAGCAGGATGCCGTCCCGGATGCCGGATGCCTTGAGCACTGCCTGCACGCGGTCGGTCACGTCTTCGAAGGTGGGCCTGCGGTCGGACTGGATCTTGAATGTTCCGTGATGGACTGTCATTGGAAAACCTCCAGAATAATTAATGGGTTTCGTCCCATGCGGTGCGCACGGAACGGATCATTTCTTCGAGCATGGCGAACGGGTCGCTTGCCTTGATGATGCCGCTGGTGGACCCGGCGGCCTGCGAACCGGCGGCAATGATGTTGTAGACGTCCTGCCCGCAACTGATGCCCGCACCGTGCAAGACGCGGATGTCGGGGGCGATGTCCCACAGGGTGGCATTGATCTTCTCCACCGCCTGGCGGTCGTTCTCGGCGCGATTGCCCACCCCGATCAGGTCCGGGGATTCGACGATGATCACGTTCGGGGACATGTGCGCCACCTGGACGGCTTCCTCCAGGTTGTCGGCGCAGGCCATCGAAGCCAGCCCCACCTCGTCGGCCCGGCGGATGGTGCGCTCCAGTTCCGCGTGGGTCAGTTTCTTTTCGGCATGATTGAGCAGCACGCCCACCGCGCCCGCCGCTTTGACCGCTTCCGGCAGGACGGAACCCACGCCGCGTCCCACCGGCAGCGAGTCCATATGCTGGGCAAAGATGAGCAGGTTCCGGGTCCGGCGCGCCAGCGGGAAGATGTCCACGTACTGGGGTGTAAAAATGATCTGGACGTGGTACTTGGCGCTCATCTGGTCTGCATGACGGGCCAGCCGTAATACATCTTCACCGTAAAGGTAGGCCTTGGGGCCGATCTCAAAAAAAGGTGGGGTGATCTGAAGACCCCTGTGCATAGGAATCCTTTCAAACCTGCCAGAGACTTTCCTGAGGAGAAAGCGGATCGTTTCTCCTCAGGATAATGGTTCAGAAAATGGAATTGTCACCCGTCCGGGCGCGGACCGGGAGCCGGTCGCGGTTCCCTCAGACGAGGATGACTTCCACGCCCATCTCGCGGATGGACTGGATGATGTCGGGCGGGGCGTTCGTGTCGGTAATGAGCGTGTGGAAGGCGCTGACCGGTTTGACCGGTACGAAGCCGACGCGGCCGATCTTGCTGCTGTCAGTGACGAGCACCACATGGCGGGAACGCTCGACCATCATGCGGTCCACTTCGGCCATCAGGATATTGGCCGCGGTTGCGCCGCCGTGCAGGGTCAGGCCATCCACGCCGAGGAAAACCTTATCGGCGGTGAGTTCCTGCAACTGCGCCAGGGTTTGCGGACCGACCGTGGCCTGGTAATCGGCCAGGTACAGACCGCCCAGGATGGTCAGGTTGGGCGAAGGCCAGGTGAGCACTTCCTGGGCAATGGGCTGTGAGTTGGTAACCAGCGTGATCATGTTGCCAATGCGGAAGGCCGGTGGGATGTGACGGATGACCTGTAAAGTGGTTGTGCCCGAGTCAAGCAGGAGGATATCCTTGGGCTTGATCATCCCGGCCGCCACCTGACCAATGCGTTCCTTGGCCTTGATATGCAGGGCCTTTTTCTCGGCAAAGGAATCGGTGCGCGAATTGCCTGGCACGGGGATGGCCCCGCCGTGGACGCGCTTCAGGCGTCCGCTTTCCTCCAGCAGGTCCAGGTCGCGGCGGATGGATGTCTCCGTTACCTGGAATTGCTCCACCAGGTCGGCAACGACCACTTTCCCGTGCTCCAGTACCATCTGGGCGATTTGCGATCTTCTCTCGGCGGCACTCAATTCATCCATGGCTCATCACTCCATCAACGGCGGGTTATCCTGTTGATTTTACGATAATTCGATTTGCCTGTGTTCTAAATCTCAACAACTTCCAGCCCGGCCATCTCGGCATAAATCTTGATCTGGCGGGACAGGTGTCCGTAAGCCAGCGCCATGTGGTGCGGGGAACCGGCCTTGCACCAGGCATTGCACCAGTCCTTGATATTGAGGGTCTTGGGTTTGAACAACATCTGTGGGGCAGCCACCGGGCGGGGCTGGATGGCGATCGATTCGCC
>CAZRCR010000142.1:0-1770 GCA_964598615.1 uncultured Anaerolinea sp. | reverse complement strand
TTCTCGAGGAAGGTGGACTTGCCCGCCAGTTCCTGCAACATCAGCATGGCGGTGACCGTCGTCAGGTCCGCTTCGGTGGAGGTGGGGAAACCCAGTTCGCACAGGCGGCCTGTGGCATAGGCCGGGATGATGCCCACGCGGGCGTCCGTCAGCCAGACCTGGTCGAAGGAAGCCACCGCGTCGAACTTGCCGTCGCGCGTCACCTTTTCCAGCGCCAGCGCCAGGCGGCAGGATCGCTCGAACTGGGCCGCGTCCATATCGATCTTGTAACGTCCGGATTCTTTCTGGACCAGCGCCTTGACTTCCGCGTCCGTGACCTGGCCCATCGCCACCGAAACCTTTTCCGGTTCCACCGGCCAACAGACCGGACCGACGAACTGGCGCATGCTCAGCTGGTCGACCATCAGGTCGGTCATGCCCTCGAAGGCGTGACCGAAGACCGCGATGCGGGAACTCTTCAGTTTGCGAATGACGCCCGCTGCGGCGATGTACTCGGCCAGTTCTTTCTGGCCTTCCGGGTCGTCCATCATCGAAGTGACCATCCAGAACGGGCGGCCAATGCGCAGCAGGGCAGAGGTCATTTCCGGCACACCGGCCATGCCCGAGTTGACCATGATCAGGTCGAAGTCTGCATCTTCCGGCAGGAACTCGATCTGCTGGGTATTCCAGACCACCACCGGGGCGGTCGTGTTCAAGAAACAGCGGGTGGACACTACGCCCTTCGTGTACGCCACTTCCACAGCAATGATCAGGTCCACACCGGCGGCGTTGAACATCTGCGCGGCGGCCTCGGCCTGGTGCTCTTCCTCCACCAGCGGCGGGCAGACCACATCCGCGTATTTACCGATAATGCCGCCGATCTTGTCCGCCACTTTCTGGGCCACCGGGCGCATGTGGGCGGTCTTGTTGTAATCGTCTTCGAGCAGGGCTGTTACCAACACACCAACTTTTGTTTTCATCGTACCCTTCCTTTGGTTTATGAATGTTTGAAATAATCGAACAACTGCCGGTCCAATGCACAGTACCGGCGATAAGGTTCTTCATACGCTGCAACCTGGGCGCCCGGCTGGATGGTTTCCTTGACGGTCACCATCGCCTCGCAACCGGCTTCGATGGACGGGAACACGCCGCAGGCCACGCCTGCCAGGATGGCGTCGCCCAGCAAACCGGTCTCCTCGTTGACGAGGGTCACGACCGGACGGTTGCAGACATCGGCCTTGATCTGTCTCCACAGCGGACTGCGCGCCCCGCCGCCCGTCGAACGCACCTCCCGGACCTGGATGCCGGTCTGCTCGATGGACTCCAGATTACGTCGCAGCATAAAGGCAACACCTTCGAGCAGGGCACGTACGAAGTGGCCGCGCGTGTGGCTGAGCGTAAACCCGGTGAACGAGCCACGCGCCTGCAAATTAGGCTCCGGGCTGAATGCGCCCATCAAGTGCGGCAGCATGACCAGTCCATCCGCCCCGGGCGGAATGGACGCGGCAAGTTTTGTCAAACGGTCATACGAATCAGATTTGTCCGTTTCGGCGGCGTCGATCTCGTCCTGGAAGAACGTATCCCGCAGCCATTTGAAAGCCATGCCCGCCGTTGGGCAGACCGGGACGAAGAGATACTGTCCCGGCACGCTGTGGTAATAGACCGGCACAGTATGCGTCTGGTCGATGAGCGGGTCGGAGATGGTGGCCTGGATGGCGAGCGCCGCGCCGGTCGTTTCGGACACGTTGCCGGGTTTGATGTTCCCCGCCCCGATGGCACCCACCGACTGGT
>CAZRCR010000141.1:0-5677 GCA_964598615.1 uncultured Anaerolinea sp. | reverse complement strand
CTATGATTTCTATGACCAGTACTCCGACCAGTTCGTGAGCGACTACGCCCCCACTGGCGTGGAAGAAGACATCGCCGAATCCTTCATGTACTTCATCTTCAGCGCCGAACCCGCCGGGGATACAATTGCCGAACAGAAGATCCTGTTCTTCTACGATTACCCCGAGCTGGTACAGTTGCGCGAAGACATGCTCTCGGTTTTGTGCGAATACTACGCCCAATAACGGACCCGGAACCGGCTGGCTAACCATGTGTGGACGCTTCGCCCTTTCGCTCGATCCTGCGGACCTGCAAGCCGCATTCCCGGAATTCATCCTTCCGGAACAGGGCGCGCCACGCTTCAACATTGCCCCCACCCAGCCCATCCTCGCCATCCCCAACGATGGCACATACAAGGCCGACTTCTTCGTCTGGGGGTTGATCCCCTCGTGGGCCAAAGACCCGTCCATCGGGTCGCGTCTCATCAACGCCCGCGCTGAGACACTGGCGGAGAAACCGGCCTTTCGTGGTGCATATAAATACCGGCGCTGCCTTATCCTGGCAAACGGCTTCTACGAATGGCAGGCACAGCCTGGAACAAAAACCAAGGTGCCACACTTCATTCACCTGAAATCGGGAGAACCGTTCGCCCTGGCCGGGTTGTGGGAACGCTGGCTGGCAGCAGACGGGTCCGAGGTCCAGAGTGCGGCGATCATTACCACCGAGCCGAACGAATTGATGAGTGCGCTCCACAGCCGGATGCCTGTCATCTTGCCCAGAAGTGGATATGCGCAATGGCTCGACCCAACCCCGAATTCCGGGCTGCAGTCGCTGCTGGTTCCCTATCCTGCCGGGGAGATGGATGCCTGGCCGGTCTCAACGCTGGTCAACAGTCCGGGGAACGACAAGCCGGAAATCATGGTTAAGGTGTAAAATGCAAAGACCGCCAGAGATGGCGGTCTTTATTGCCTATGAAACTGACCGAACGATTCCCCGCTCTCGCTTCACGCGATTTCGTCATCTTCTGGGTTGGCCAATTCCTGTCGTTGATCGGCACCTGGATGCAAAGTACCACCCTGCCCTACCTGGCCTATCGTCTGACAGGGAGTTCACTCGATCTGGGATTGATCGGATTTTCCACCACCCTGCCTACGCTCCTGCTGGCCTTGCCCGGCGGCGTACTGGTGGAACGTCTCGACAAACGCAAGGCTGTCATCGTGCTGCAAACCGTGATGATGTTGCAGGCTTTTACGCTGGCCTTCCTGGCGCTCAGTGGACGCATCCAGATGTGGCACATCGTAATACTGGCTTTCGTGCTCGGCTCGGCCAACGCCATTGAGATCACCGCCCGCCAATCGATGCTGGTGGAACTAGTGGGAAAATCCGCCCTGCCGAATGCCATCGCTTTGCAGTCCACCATCTTCAATCTGGCGCGCGTGCTGGGGCCATCCATGACAGCCGTAGTATTGCTTCTGGTCCAGAATCAGGGAGAGGGCTGGGCCTTTTTCATCAACGGTGTCAGTTTCCTGTTCGTGATTGCAGGGTTGTTCTTTGTACGCACGCCTTATAAGGCCGAAATCCATATGGTTGAACATAAGAAGGGCGCGCTGGTCTCCGAATTCAAAGATGGGCTGAAATATATCCGTGGCAGCCGGATGGTGACCGCCATCGTCCTGCTGGCTGCACTGGTCGGTTTCTTCGGCTTCCCATTCATACAGCAGATCCCTGCCATGGCACGGGATGTGTTGCACTTGGCGAGTGATACGGAAACCCTGATCAAGGCTCGCACCAGCGCCCTGTACCTGGCCCAGGGCGTGGGCGCCCTGGCCGCCGCCCTGCTGGTCACGTTCTTCAGTCAGCTCAAGCGCAAAAGCCTGCTTATGGCAATCGGTGAATTCGTATTCTGCGCGATGTTGATCCTGGTCTCCTTCAACACAAGCCTGCCGGTGGCCCTGGTGTTGATCGCCATCCTGGGATGGTCGATGGTCAGCCAGTTGATGATGATGAACACTCTGATCCAGATCGACGTGCCAGACCATTTGCGCGGACGGGTTTTCAGCGTATATCTTTGGGCACTGCAAGGAGTAGCACCATTCGGCAGTCTGTTCATCGGCTGGCTGGCACAGAGCCAGGGCGTGCCGCGCACTGCCCTGGTGGCCGGGGGAATTTGTCTGCTGGCTGTAACGTTCATCCATGCCAGGTATCGCATCATTGGCATTAAACAGGCTTAAGCACGGATTAATGCCCTGCTTGACGGGCTTAAACCCCCATGTTATGATGACTCACATGGACAATAAGCCTCTACAAGATTTCCCCCAGGAAAACACGGGGGATCAGGGGGAACGGCAAAGAAAACCCGCCCTGCTCATTCAATGGATGGATGCTCTGGCCCGCCTTGGGCTTGGTGAAACCACCGTCCGGGTAGCGACCAATATCCTGGCCGTCTTGTTGGTCATTGGCGTCGTCTGGCTGATGGAAACCCTATATAAACAGGCCAATCTCGGCTGGACCCCCGATACAGCCGCGGCAGTCGAGGCACAGCCCACCCCGCAGGTGGACCTGAGCCTTGTCCCGGCTGAAGTGGTTGCTATCAGTGATGGAATTCCACGCCAGGCCAAACTGCACACCACCATTCCCACCCGCCCACGCACGGAGGTGGTGAAGTACACCGTCCAGCAGGGAGACACCATCTTCGGGATTGCCGATAAGTATGGGCTAAAACCCACCACGATCCTGTTCGGAAATTATGAAACACTGAAAGACTCTCCCGATCTTCTCAAGCCCGGCCAGGTGCTCAACATCCTGCCTACCGACGGCACCTATTACCAATGGCAGGGCGGCGGAGCAGAAACGCTCACAGGCATCGCCAGCTACTTCGGGGTGAACGCGGAAGATATCGTCAACTATCCCGGCAATAACCTGGACCCGGATGCGATTGGCGACTACGCCAACCCAAATATCGCTGCAGGAACCTGGTTGATCGTTCCCGGCGGCACACGCCAGTTCACATCCTGGACAGCGCCCGCCCAGCTCGTGCAAGCCAACCCATCCACCAGCGTTTGGGGACCGGGCGTCTGCACAGGCATCTCGTACGTTCAGATGGGATACGGCACATTCGTCTACCCCACGGTGGAACACTGGCTTTCGGGAACTCCTTACATGCCCGAACTCGGTCACTACGCTGTGGACTTCGCCGGTCAGATGGGCAATGCCATCTATGCCACGGATGCTGGTACAGTCGTTTATGCCGGTTGGAATACCTGGGGCTATGGCAACCTGATTGTCATCGATCATGGAAACGGATGGGAATCTCGTTACGCCCACTTGAGTCAGATCAACGTGGTTTGCGGCCAGAATGTTGGACAGGGTGAAGTGATTGGCCTGATGGGAAGCACCGGCAATTCCACTGGCCCGCACTTGCACTTCGAACTGACCAACGAGGTGTACGGGCGCGTCAACCCGCTCGATTTCCTCCCCTAGAAATAACCTTTCCAGAAAAAGGAGTGGATCCTAAATGTCTACTCCTTTTTTTATTTACCTTACGCACTTTCACGTGGCATCCGTCACTTTTTGACAAGCCAGGAAAACGAAGAAAAGTGATTGTAATGCGTTTGTTCTTGCTCCATAAATCCCCCCTGCTTATAATCCACTCACTGCGTTTCGGTCCCGGCCCCCATCACAACCCGCTCGGTGACCGAGATTAAGCTACACACATCAAGGAGCAACGATGAATCCCACGGATGTTTTTATCTCCTACCGCCGAGCGGATGTCGAATTTGTCAAGAAACTCGTCCAGAAACTAGAAGAAGATGGCCGCAACCTGTGGGTGGACTGGGAGGACATTCCCCCGGGGGTGGAGGGATTCTCCGATGAGATCCAGAGCGGGATCGAAGGAGCCAATGCCTTCATCGCCGTCCTCAGCCCCACTTACCTGCAATCCTCCTACTGCATCAACGAGTTGAAAGAAGCGATTCGACTGAAGAAGCGGATCATCCCGGTCGTGTACCAGAAATTCGAACCCGCCCCGCCGCCCGAAGGCATCGGGCATATCAACTGGATCTACTTCACACCCCATGCCGGACAGGCTAACACATTCGAGGACTCGTATCCCAAAGTCATCATGGCATTGGAAACGGATTTCGAGAACACCCGCGAACACACCCGCATCCTGTTGCGCGCTACCGACTGGGACAAACACAGTCAAAATGGCAGTTATTTGTTGAAAGGTGCCGAGATCGAAAAGGCCGAAAGCTGGCAGGTAAAAGCGGTCAGCAAAGATCCTGCCCCCACCGAACTGCAGGGAGAATATATCCTGGCCAGCCGCAAGAACCAGCGCAAACAGCAGCGCCGCATTACGATCGCCATTGCCAGCCTGCTGGTCATGGCACTCGTGGCTGGGACGACCGCCATCATTCAGGGGCGCATCTCTCACAGCCAGGCCCTGGCCTCCGCAGCTCTCCTGCCGGGCAACGAACAATACGCCGTGGCACTGGCGATCGAAGCCTCCCGCGGACCGTTCGTCCATGAAGATGTGCGGACCGTCCTGGAACAAACTGCCTACGCCTCAGGCGGCATCCGCTATAAGTTCAATGCGCCGCTGGATGGGTTGGAATATAACATCCGTTACCCGGCCATCAGCCCGGATGGGGAACGGATCGAGATCCTGAACCAACTCTATGACCTGAAAACGGGACAGCCCCTCCTGACCTTTGCTCCAGTTCCCGGCTACATCCTCGCCGGTCTCTACACATCTGACGAGAAATATATTGTGCTCGCAGGTGACGATGATGGCGTCAACGACCCGTCCGCCGACCCGGTCTTCCTGGGCCTGTACGATGCCGCGACCGGGGAACTGGTCCGCAGGTTCGACACCGGCATCGGGGTCGAGGATATTCAACTCAGCACAGACGAACGAACCCTGATCGGCTTCCTGGCAGACGGTCGCGCCGTCTGGTGGGACATTAACACCGGTCGGCAGCTGCGGATATTCGATGCCTACGCCGGGTCCCAGTTCAGTCCGGACCTGAAATGGCTGGCCACCGTCAGTTTCTCAGAAGATGGAACCAGTGCGAATCTGCTATTGATCGACACCGGCAGCATGGAAACTGTGGCCAGCATCCCGGTCCAGGCGGGCGGCTACCATTATGGCGACCCTGCCATCCGGTTCTCGAATGACTCAACCCAGATTGCAGTCGAAGACCAGTTGCATAACAGCGTAAGCACATATAATGTTCCTGATGGTTCGCTCATCGATACGTATCCGGGAAATTCTGATATCAATCTGCTCCGGTACAGTTCGGATGGGAGCATGCTGGTCGCTGGTTGTACTGACAGTGCAGTTATGCTTTGGAATCTTTCCACCAGGGAAATCATCGTTAAACAAATCAGTCACATGAGCGGAGTGTTTTTTGCAGATTTCGTTGCGGATGACACCCGCGTGATTTCCATGGACACTGACAATCTTGTCATTGAATGGGATACCATCCCCGGCAACGTCTTGAAAGTTTTCCCACAAGATACCAGCCTGGCAGGCTTCTCCCGCGATGGAGCGACTGTCTTCATAGTGGAATCGAATATCGATCAGACGGATATCGTTGCGTACGATATGGTAACTTTCACAGAGCAAGACCGACGGTCATTGCCCGTGCCTTCATACAAAATCTGGGGCTATTATGTATCCAACGGCATGGCAGATGGGA
>CAZRCR010000140.1:0-5695 GCA_964598615.1 uncultured Anaerolinea sp. | reverse complement strand
ATTACTCCAGAGTTAACCCAACAACTCTCCCGCAAACTTCAACAGCGCCTGCACATCCTCGAAGTTGCTGACCAGGCCCAGCGAGATGCGCACCGCGCCGGAGGCCTTGTTGTCGATACAGCGGCGGAAGTCATCATAGGTGATGCGGTCGTGACCGGGCTGGGAGAAACAGGCCGCCAGTTCGGGCTTGGAGATGCCCAGCGCCACCTCTCCCGCGCCGGGGTTGCAGAAGCAGCCCGTGCGCAGGGAAATGTTGTGCTGGTTGGCCAGGTTCTCGATGACGCGGATATCGACGGGGCGGTCATCCCGGTCATAGAAGTTGACCGTGACCGCGCCGCCGCGCTGCTCGGTGGTCAGCGGTCCGTAGATGCGCACCAGCGGGACGCCGGTGCTGTGGCGCAACGCAGACAGATTGTCCAGCATCCAGCCGGTGAGACAGCGCACGCGCTCGTGGATGATATCGTAGCCAATGGACTGGATATGGCGCAGTCCGATCTCCACTGCCGGGATATTGAGGTAATCGAGCGTACCGTCCTCGAAGGCGGCGGGGGCATCGGCCAGGTAGTATTTGTCGCCCTGCACGGAAGCGACGGTGATCGTCCCTCCGGCGAACCAGGGGCGGCGCAGTTTCTTCACGGTCTCGCGGCGGGCAATGAGTGCGCCGAGACCGGTCGGGTAGCCAAAAATCTTATAGAACGAGAGCGGGACGAAATCAGGCTTGACCTGCGACAGGTCGAGTTTGCTGGTGGGGGCAAAGGCGGCCGCGTCGACCAGCACGTCCCAGCCTCTGGCGTGGGCACGTTCGATCCATTCCAGCGGGTGCTGGACCGAGGAGAAATTGGACTGGGCCGGGTAGGCGAACAGTTTGTTGCCGCCCGCCGTTTCGAGGTCCAGACCCGCGGCCAGGGCGTCAGTATCCGCCCGCAGGTCCGGCAGGCAGACCGGGATATAGGTCACCTCGGCGCCCTTGGCATGGGCGAACTCGCGGATGCCGTTGACGGAGTTGTGGTTGTCGAAGGTCAGCAGGTAACGGTCGCCGGGGCCAAAGGGGTAGGACTCACCCACCAGTTTGAGCGCGCCGCTGGCATTCTGGGTGAAGATGGCAGTGTACTCGGCGGGGTCGGCATTGAAGAAGTGCAGGACGAATTCGCGGGCACTTTCCACCAGCCGGGTGGCGGCCATCGAGGTGGGGTTGGAGGAATGCGGATTGCCGAAGATGTTTTCGGCCAGGATCTGCTGATGCTGGCGCAGTTGCAGGTCAGCATAGAGACCGCCGCCGGTATAGTCGAGATAGACCTGACCGAGACGGTCGAGGCGGCTGTATTCGGCGGCGCGCAGTTCGTCGATGTTATGGGTGATATCGTAGGACGGATATTTCTGAATAAAGTCGGCGTAACCAGACACGATCTGCTCCTCAAGTTAATGTGTCGGCCAGAAGATCTTTTCCCATTCGGCAAAACCGCGCGTGCCCATCGATATGATGCGGGCTTTGGAGAGTTCGGCGCAACCGGCTTCGTCCGTGATCTGAACAGAAAGAATGCCGGTATTCTCTTCGTAGGTCTTGGCAACGAAGACCGGCAAATGCAGGTACTGCCCATCCTGGCAAACGTAGGCATCGATCAGGTAGCCCTGCACTTCGTCAACCGACATGAAGACTGCTTCCCAGGAAACCGTCACCACGTCCCCTTCCCGGCGGGCGGTGGTGGTCAGAGGGGAACCGAACTCGTACTCGCTGCGCGGCAGGAACGGGGCAACGACCAGCAGGGCCGCGGCGGAACCGGCCTCGAATTGCACCTGGCCCACCTGCACCCAGCAGGCATTCCAGCCGCCCGCTTCCTGGACCTCGAGCCAGTTGCCATCCTCGCTCACACCCAACACATCCACCGGCTGACCGGCCGGGAAGCTGGTCTTGTAGACGTAGAATTCCGCCGGACCATAGACGCAGTCCGTATACTGCGGCAGCATTGCCTGCGGCAACACCGGAGGGGCAGACGGGTCGAGTGTGGCCGTGGGGGCTAACGTAGGTGCGGGAGTCACAGTGACCGGAACTTCGACCACACGCGTCACTTCACGGGTGACGATCCGGGTCATCACTACGGCAGGAGCGGCGGTTGGCGCGACCTGTGTGGAACAGGCGCTGGCCGCCAGCAGGAGGACGAGGGACAGGATCAGGGTCCCACAGCGCTTCAGGAAAATCGGGAGAGTTTGCATAGTCTCGGCTCCGGGTCAGGGCGTGGCGGTTGGGGCAGGATCGAAGGCAGGCCAGGGGATCATCACATAAGGGGTGTAGCCATGTTTTTCGACCGCGTAGAGGCGCGCCCGGGACGGCTGATTGCAACCCGGCTCGTCCGTAACTTTGACGGAGACCATACTGCCGTTCTGATAGCCGCCAAGGTTATCAGCGTAGTTCGTCACGTACCCAAGAGGCACAAAAACCTGCTTGCCGCCCTGGCAGACCCAGGTCTCGATCAGGTAGCCGCGATAATCATCCTCGGTCATCCAGATCGGCTGCCAGGAGATCGTCACTTCGTTCCCGTTCCGGCTGGCAGTGAAGACCTTGGGTGCCGGGTAAAGCACCGAGAATGGCAGGGCGATCCACAGGACCGGCACGTTGCGGAGTTCGCCTGAGATGAATTCCACCTGGGTGACCGGCAGCCAGCAGGCATTGGCATCGGCATCGTTGGGAGCCTTGACCGCCACCCATGAGCCATCCTCATTGCGCCCGACAACCCGCATCCAGACGGTGGCATTGAGTCCGTACTTGTACAGGTAAGCCGTCCCCGGACCATACAGGCAGGCGGAATGCTCGACAATGGAAACCTGGGGCAGTTCCAGCGTGGGCGTGATGGACGGGGTACGGGTGATGGTCGGTGAGACGGTTGGAGTGTACGTCTCTGCCAGAGTGGGGGTCAGGGTGGGTGTCGAGGTAACCGGGACTTCGACCAGGCGCGTCACTTCGACGGTCACTTCCACGGTCCGCACCTCGGGAGTGGATGTAGATTCGGGGAGCGCCGCAGGCTTGGGCGCACAGGCTGCAGCCAGCATCATGGCCAGCAGGCAGGCGAAAAGGGCAGGGCGTTTCATAAATTCCATGGTTTCGTGGACTGGTTGCGGTTAGGGTGTGGGCAAAGGAATGACGGCAGGCGGCCAGGGAGTCACATTCTTGGGGCTCGAGTAAGCTGTCTTTTCTACGCTGAAGATCACCGCCCGGGAAGGCAGGGAACAGCCAGGCTCATCCACGAACATGACCGCCTGCATTACGTTGGAATTGTTCTTTGTAATATCGGGGACATGTGTCTTCACCTGGAAGACCTGCTTGCCTCCCTGGCATACCCAGGCCTCGATGAGATAGCCTTCGTAATCATCCGGGTCCATCACCACCGGGAGCCAGAAGATGGTCACTTCATTGCCCACCCGGTTGGTGCTGACCGCCTGCGGCGGGGTATACAAGGTGGAATATGGCGAAAGGACCGGGTCGGTCAGCGCCAGGTTGGTGATGTCACCGGAAAGGACCTTGAGGGAGGTGGTTTTCGCCCAGCACGGGTTCTGGTGGTCGCGCGTCTGGATGTTGAGCCACTCCCCATCCACACTGCGGCCAAATGCTTCCATCTCGGTATCCACCGCCAGGGCAGCATATTTGATCTTATAGGTGTAGGAAGGCCCAAAATAGCATTCCGTGGTGGCGGAAATACGTACAATGGCCGGACCGGAGACCGGGGTCTTGGTAGGCGTTGCCGCGACGATCATTGTCCCGACCATCTCAGGCGTAATGGATGGCGTGACGGTGACAGGCAGATCCACCAACTGGGTCACTTCGCGCGTGACCTCGAAGGTAACCTCCCGGGTGACCTCCTGGGTCACTTCACGCGTTACTTCCACGGTCTGGAGCACCGGCGTGGACTGGGGCAGCCAGCCGGTGGGCACGCAGGATACGCCGAAGAGCGCCAGCACCAGGATGGCCGGAAATAGTTTTTTCAAATGGGGAAAGGGGGTCTTTTTCATGGGGCATCTCCTCGGGTTAATTGTAGCATCACTTTGCCTTCCCGCCGATTATTGTGAGGCACATGCTGCCGATGTCCATACCAAGAATTGGGGATAGGCAGGATACCTCACCTGGGGGATGACAGCACATCCCTGCCGAAGTATTCTTACAGAAGCGGTTTCCACGCGAACATCTTTCATCAGGAGAACGAGTATGGATTCTGGAACCAGTCAACCCGTTTCCGCCGCCCCGGAACGCTGGGCAGGCAAATTCTTCACCATCTGGACCGGACAGGCCCTTTCGCTGGTCGGCTCGGCCCTGGTACAGTTCGCCCTGGTCTGGTGGCTGACCGCCCGGACCGGTTCCGCCACAGTGCTGGCCATTGCAACGCTGGTGGCGCTCCTCCCGCAGATCCTGCTCGGACCGTTCGCCGGCGCGCTGGTCGACCGCTGGAACCGCAGGCTGATCATAATCGTGGCCGACTCGAGCATCGCCGCCTTGACCGGGGTGCTGGTGCTCCTCTTCGCCCTGAACCGGGTACAGGTCTGGCACATCTACGTGATCCTGTTGCTACGCTCCCTGGGCGGGGCGTTCCACCAGCCTGCCATGTCGGCCTCCACATCCCTGATGGTGCCCAGGCAGCACCTGGCTCGCGTGGGAGGCATCAACCAGGCGCTGCAAGGTCTGCTGGGCCTGTTCGCACCTCCCGTCGCGGCCCTGCTCATCGGCATCCTCCCCACCCAGGGCATCCTGGCGATCGACATCGGCACGGCACTCCTGGCCGTGATCCCCCTGCTGTTCATCAAAATCCCCCTCCCGCCGCGTCAGGCCGCACAGGCAAAGAACGAGGCAAAACAGACCTCCTACTGGCAGGATATGCGCGAGGGCCTGCGCTACCTGGTCAAATGGCCGGGATTGCTGGGCATTGTGTCCCTGGCCATGCTCCTGAACTTCCTGCTCACACCGGCCAGTTCACTGCTCCCGATCCTCATCAAGAACGGATTCGACGGCGGGCCGACCCAACTGGCATGGACGGAAACAGTCGTCGGTGTTGGCGCGATCCTGGCAGGGCTGATCCTGGGCGTCTGGGGCGGCTTCAAGCGGAAGATACTGACCGTCCTGGTGGGCTGTACCGGCATGGGCATTTGCATGGCAATCGTTGGCTTTACGCCGCCTTCCCTTTTCTGGGTATTGCTGGTAGCCGTCTTCCTGTTCGGCCTGCTGCAATCCTTCGCCAATGGCACCATCAGCGCCATCATGCAGTCCGCCGTCGCGCCGGATGTGCAGGGACGCGTCTTCTCGCTGGTCGGGGCGGGAGCCACAGCCATGGTGCCGCTCAGCCTGCTGATCTCCGGTCCGCTGACCGATTGGCTGGGGATCCGCACTTGGTATCTATACGGCGGGATCATCTATTTTGTGATCGCCCTGGCTGCTTTCTTTGTCCCGGCCATCATGAGGATCGAGGAAAACAAGGAATCCCAACCTGTCGAAACCCCCGCCTGACTTGGGAACAGGCTTTCCACAAAACATCCCGGCGTTGGGGGCGCCGGGATGTTGATTTCTTGTATGAAAACTAGGATATAGCAAGTGCATGCAACCCGCCGGCCGGTTTCGCCGCTTTGACCGCCCGCAGGATGGCCTGCGACAGGGCTTCGGCAGCAAAGGCACCCACCGTGCTTACGTCCGCATTCTTCTCGCCGGTGGCAAGTGCAA
>CAZRCR010000139.1:1477-5733 GCA_964598615.1 uncultured Anaerolinea sp. | reverse complement strand
GCCATAAGAATATAAACGATGTCCCCGCATCATTTACCCAGCGAGCATGAAAGTCAACAACATTCCATCTACTAACACTGCGAGTTACCCACCTTACCTGGCCATCTGAAAGGCGATAACCTGTAGCAGCAGACTGGTTCCAACTATTATGCAACTCCGCCTGTACCCATTGCCTTCGCAAGGTTGCCGCTGTGTGAATACTTATTTGATTGCAGTTAACGGGCGCGTTACTCCTATTCACTGGCGGATAAGCTGTTGCCCAGACTCTATAGTTGTCGGTAAATAATTCTTGCTGCGCTTGTCGAGTATTAAGTAGTGGCATTTGAGTCCTCTCCCAATCCTAATATTTGTAATAACAGTACAGCAAGATTTATTGCAATACAATCACTACAGTACCGAGTTTGTAACATTACCGGTGGGTGAAATGCCCCAACGATGAAAACAGGCGCCCAGCCCCAGGAAGGTTCAGTTTTCGAGCAGGGGCCTGTATCGAAGTAGTTCATCCATCAAAATGACATCCACTCCATGCTGCCGTAGTAAACATTCCATCTGGCATTGCACAAGGTGTGCATCCTGCTCCTGCACATAACCCAAAGCAAGGGGAATTCCTGTACCGGTATCCACAGCAACCAGCACCATGTGGTTATTTTGTTGGCATTCAACACGTCCTTCCCCCATACTGGTTATTTGGAACAAGGCTTGGCGATCGTGTTTGTTCACGGGCTGGGCTTCTGCCTGTATATCCCGCCAGATACTCATAAAACTGACCTTTACATTCAGACCGCTCAAAATCCAGCAACTGGTTCGATAGCTGAGGCCCAGTCTCCACAGCAGAATGGCGATGGTTTTCAACTCCTCTGTTTGATCGGCTCTTGTAGTTCCCGAGGGATAATATCGAAACGTCCGCTGGCAACTGCAGCAGCGATATCGATAGACTTGCACCTTCTTCGCGTGTACATCTTTGATCGACTTGTTCACCGCCCCCCAGCGTTGGAGGATTTCCCCATTGCAATAAGGGCATTTCCCGGGTCGCCCTTGCTCCGCCTTTTTGCTTTTCGGCATCTTCAAGATTACAACTGACATGCTTCCCCCAGGGGATCAACGTTTATTCTATTATTTCACAAAATGGGTTGTTTTTTATACCGGATAATGCAAGTACCGGCGTACGGTACAAGCGGCGCGGGCGGACACAAATCAAGTTCTACTTTGCCTGTAAAAGCATCGGCCTTTTATTCCTTCCGTTTGCATCCTTTCCTTGGAATAACAAGCAGATGCTTGACCGATTTCTGAATCCTATGGATGTGCTGTATACTTGACCCATGTCCGCTCCCATGCTGGCCACAAAACTCTACGTTCCCTCGCCGCGTCCCGGTCTCGTTGTGCGCCCGCGGCTGGTCGAGCGGGTGAACGCGGGGTGTGCACAAGGCTGCAAGCTTACGCTCATTTCCGCACCCGCCGGTTTCGGCAAGACCACGCTGGTCAGCGAATGGATCGGCAGTTGCGGCAAGCCGGTTGCATGGTTGTCATTGGATGGAGGGGATAACGACCCGGCGCGTTTCATTTCATATCTGGTAAAAACATTACAAACCATCCAACAGGGGATCGGCGATGACTTGCTGGCCGCGCTCCAATCTCCCGAGCCGCTGCAGATCGAAGTTGTGCTCACCAGCCTGCTTAACGAAATTTCCACCATCTCCGAAGGATTTCTGCTCGTCCTGGATGACTACCACTCGATCGATTCGCCTCCGGTCGATCAGGCCCTGGCCTTCCTCGTTGAACACCAGCCGCCGCAAATGCACCTGGTCATTGCCACGCGCGAAGACCCGTCCCTGCCGCTGGCTCGTCTGCGCGCCCGCGGCCAACTGACCGAACTGCGCGCCGCCGACCTGCGTTTCACTTCCGCCGAAGCCGCCGATTTCCTCAACCGGATGATGAAGTTGGGCCTCTCGGCAGAAAATATCGCCGCCCTGGAAGCCCGCACCGAGGGCTGGATCGCCGGGCTGCAAATGGCAGCCTTATCCATGCAGGGGCACAAGGACACTGCCGGGTTCATCCAATCCTTCACCGGAAGTCATCGGTTCGTGATGGACTATTTACTGGAGGAAGTTCTGCGCCAGCAGCCCGCGAACATCCAGACCTTCCTGCTGGGCACTTCCATTCTGGACCGAATGTGCGGTCCGCTTTGCGACGCCATTCTGCGCGACCCGGCCATTCCCGGGCAAGCAACCCTGGAACATCTCGAACGAGCCAACCTGTTTGTCGTCCCGCAAGACAACGACCGGCGCTGGTACCGTTACCACCATCTCTTTGGAGATTTGCTCCGCAAGCGGCTGGGGAAAAGTCTCACCCCTGAAAAGATCACTGAACTGCATATCTGTGCCAGCGAATGGTACGAAAATAACGATCTGATGCTGGATGCTTTTCACCACGCCGCCGCGGCCAACGATATCGACCGCGCTGTGCGTCTGATGGATAGCAAGAAAATGCCCGTTCACCTGCGCGGCGCAGCAACAACGATCCTGCATTGGCTCGAATCGCTGCCAAAAAACTTGTTGGATGCCAGACCCGCCTTGTGGTGGAAACAGGCTTCCATGTTGTTGATCATCGGCCAGCCCAAAGGCGTGGAAGAGAAACTGCAAGCGCTCGAAGCCGCGCTGGCATCTTCCGCCCGGCCAGACGCAGAAATGGACGCCACTTCACGGGATCTCATCGGGAGAATTGCGGCTGCCAGGGCAAACGTGTCGCAAGTGGAGGGCCAGGCAGAAACCACCCTGGCCCAGGCGCACCGTGCCCTGGAGTATCTGCCCCCGGAGAACCCGCATGACCGGTCCATGGCCATCCGCTCGATGGGATTTGCTTATTATTCCCAGGGCGATTTGACCGAAGCCAGCAAGGCTTATACCGAAGCCTTAACTCTTGGCGAGATGTCAGATGACATTATCAATATCTTGTTGGCTACCATTCGGCTTGGGCAGATCCAGGAAGAAAAATATCAGCTTCACCTGGCAGCCGAGACCTATCGGCGCGTTCTGCAACGGATCGAGGATTATTCCCCTCCGAACGCGCCTGTGGCATACCTTGGCCTGGCAAGGATTTGTTACGAATGGAATGATTTAGAGGCTGCCGAGCAGTATGGCAGGCAGAGTTTGCGATTGGCATTGCAATACGATCAAGTCCTTGACCGGTTGATTTTAAGCCAGTTGTTCCTAGCTCGCCTGCAATGGGTACGAAATGATGATATCAGTGCGGCGCACACTTTATCCCAGGCGGAACAAACGGCGCGTCAATACAACTTCACCATAGACCTGCCGCAAATTGCTGCCTACCAGACATCGTTCCATCTCCACCAGAGCAACCCGGATACAGCCCGTCAACTGGCATGGCAATACGATCTTCCGGTCATGCAGGCACGCGTGCTCATGGCCCAAAACGACCCATCTGCAGCACTGGCAATCTTGGAGCCACAACGCCAGCAAGCGGAAGCAAAGGGATGGACCGCCAGGCTTCTCAGGGTGATGGCTGTGGAATCGGTTGCTCTATCTGCACAAAATGAAAAGGAAAAGGCAGTGGAACTTCTAGGCGATGTATTGGCCCTGGCCGAGCCGGAAGGTTCCATCCGTCTCTTCCTGGACGAAGGGCCGCAGATGGCGGACCTCCTGTCTGCCGCGGCTGCCCGGGGGATCTGCACCGGGTATGTCAACCAATTGCTGGCGGCTTTCGCGGCAGAACCACAAGCACAGCAGGTGTCCACGACGGTTCCTAGTCCGTCGTCCCTGATCGACCCGCTCAGTCCGCGCGAGTTGGAAATCCTCGCTTTGATCGCCCAGGGTCTTTCCAACCAGGAGATCGGCAAACGGCTTTTCCTGGCACTGGATACGGTCAAGGGTCACAACCGACGCATTTTCGAAAAGCTGCAGGTTCAGCGGCGCACCGAAGCCATCGCCCACGCCCGCGAGCTGGGCCTGTTGTAAGCGCCAACCTTCCCTACTCTCTTCAATAACAAAACAACACTCTGCCCCACACCAAAGTGTCTATCAGCGACGCTTTGGCGCGGGTATATTGTCCGTGTACAAAGCAAGGTGCACGAACCAATCTCGGTTGTCATCACGGATGCAAACCATTGTCGAACGAACCCACTCCCCGGCCCGAACCGCTTCAGCCCCCGGTCTACGAAATCCGGATCAAAGGCCATCTGGACGACCAATGGACAGACTGGTTCGAAGGTCTCACCATCACACGGGAAGAGAGCGGCGACA
>CAZRCR010000139.1:0-1377 GCA_964598615.1 uncultured Anaerolinea sp. | reverse complement strand
GATGTAGCCCCGATCATTCGAGGCATTACGGATCCGATCCTGATGGCCAGCCCTCTTTTTCAGCCCCTCAGGGCCGTCTTATTGGCCATCGTTTTCTACCTGCTGCGAGACGTCTTATTCAACAATCGAAAGGGCTGGCTGATCATGTGGTGCATGCTTGTCGTTATTGGAATCCTGACGCCATTTTCAGCCAGTTGGGGAGGGATTGAGGGAATGATTTTCTTCAATTTACCCTTAGCGGATCATATTGCCGGTTGGCCGGAAGTGTTTTCACAGACCTTGCTCTTATCCGCCATTCTCACCTACTGGGTAAATCATCCCAGGAGCAAACGCCTCAATATCATCTTGTCAGTGATTTTCATTTTGGCAATGGTCTTGCCGACCATAAATTTGTTACTAAAAATCTAACTCTCAAAGGATCATTCATATCTTACATTCACCCTCAAAAAGCGACCTCACCCCAAAAAACAAGTCAATCCAAATATTTCATCAAGGAGAAAAAATGAACACGAGCGCAACCTCTACAAAAAAGATCGACACGAAAGTTTTACTCTCCACCCTGTGGATCGTGGTCATGATCAATATGGCTTATGCAGATATTCTTTCAATACATATCCCCGGGGCTTTCGATGAAGTGGCGAAAACCTCGGCCAGCACCGGCACCCCGATTTCTCAATTGATGCTGGTCGGCGCGATCATGATGGAAATCCCGGTTGCAATGATTATCCTTTCCCGCGTCGTGAAGTTCGGAGTGAATCGCTGGGTCAATATCATTGCGAGCATATTCACCATTGCTTATATCTGGGGCGGTATGGCGTCTTATCCCCATTACATCTTCATCGCCAGTGTCGAGACGCTTTGCCTGCTCCTGATCGGCTGGTTCGCCTGGAAATGGCGCAATGTCGGAGCCTCACCTGTTCAAAAATAAGGAGAAAAACATGAAAACCTTGCAGAAATTCGGCGGTTTCGCCGCCCTGTACATGGCAGTCGCCTATCTGGTCGGGATCGTTATCTTTCTTGTAGTGCTGGACTATGCCAGCATCACCGACCCGGCTCAAAAAGTGGCCCTGAACATGGATAAACAGATGATCGTCTTTTCGACCAACCTGCTGATGTATGTGTTCTTCGGCTTTGCGTTGATCGCCCTTACGCTGGCCTTGTATGACCGGTTGAAGTCTGGCGCACCGGTTTTGATGCAGGCCGCGGCTGTGATCGGGTTTATCTGGGCCGGCTCACTGATCGCCTCAGGCATGGTCTCGAATGCCGGGTTGGCGGCGATCGTTCCCCTCTTTGCGAAAGACCCGGCCCAGGCCGCGCTGAGCTGGCAGGGCATCGAAGCCGTGGCAGGCGGACTGGGTAACGCCAATGGCGAAATCC
>CAZRCR010000138.1:0-5745 GCA_964598615.1 uncultured Anaerolinea sp. | reverse complement strand
GGCAGCGTACGCTCCTGCTGACATCCGATACGCATTTCACCGGCACCACCTACACCAGCACCGCCGCGCTCGACCTGTGCCAGGTGGAGGAACTGGTGGCGGCCGTGGAGCAGGAGACCGGTGTCCGCCCCAGCACCTACCGGCTGGACGTGGTGGCGCGTGTCTCGGTGGGCGGGACGATGTCGGGGCAGGCTTTTTCCGACGTTTTCGAACCGCACCTGGCTTTCCGCTTCGATAAGCTGCATTTCTACCTGGATACGAGTTCCGCCCAACCGGACCCCCTGCAAACGACCAGCGCTATGACACTGTCCAACCCCGGTCAGGTGGATAACAACCTCAACCTGCTGGGTTTGAAGCCCAGTGTGCGCATCGCGCGGACGCTCTCAGTGCTTGGCCTGTCCGTCTCGGTGCTGGGCCTGCTGATGCTGGGCCTGTTCTACTATGCCGTTTCCCACCAGAACCAGGCGGCGGCCATCCGTATCAAATACGGTGCTCTGCTGGTGGATGTCCATGACCGTTCGCTGGAAACCATTTCTCCGGTCATCGATGTTGCTTCGATCGACGATCTGGCCAAACTGGCCGAGCGCCAGAATTCCATGATCCTGCACCTGGCACGCGAACCCATGCACACGTATGTTGTCCAGACCGACAGTAGCGCCTATCGCTATGTGACCGGGAAAAGCCGCAACTGAGCGGAGGACCCATGAATCCGCATCGCGTTTTCCGGTTCGTTCTGTTGGGATTGCTGGCCTTGATCGTGGTCAGTGTGGCAACCGCTTTTGCGGCTGATATTGCCACGCCTGCCGTCAATGTGGATGTACAGTCCAGCTCTGTCGATGCCAACGACCTGAAACCGGCGGCGTGCAGCGGCCTGTCGCTGACGACTGTCGTTACCGGCTCGGTAACGATCCTCGGTACGACCGGCAACGACCTGATCCTGGGCAGCGCCGGGGCGGATGCGATCGACGGCCAGGGCGGGAATGATTGCATCCTGGGCGGCGGAGGCGACGATACCATCGATGGCAACACCGGCACGGATGTTTGCATCGGCGGCGCTGGAACGGACTCCTTATTGAACTGTGAAACGGGAATCGAGTAGGCTGGTTAGCCGGATTTTCCCCCAACGAGTTTTTCTTTCTGCGGACGCGAGAGGGCCTTGATGGCCCTTTCCCGTTTTAATGCCGTGACCTTATCCGGCTGCTCTTCCAGGTATACCAACCGGACCGGGCGCCGGGTACGCGTGTACCGCGCTCCCTTCCCGCTGTTGTGCTGGCGGACGCGCCGCTCCGGGTCGTTCGTCCAACCCGTGTAGTACGTTCCGTCGGCGCATTCGAGGATGTAGCAGAAGAATCCCATCGGTCACTCGAAATCGTCGGCCTGCTGGAGGGCGGTCAGCAGGGTATCTTCAGGGTGGGAAAAGTTTTGGTGCACGCGCACCAGTTCCACGGTCCGCACCGAGGCGCCCGCGGCGGCTGACAGGTCCGCGCCCCAGTCGGCATGACGGGCCGCCGTCACGAACGGGCGGCGCAGGCCGCGCGGTTCCCCGTTCCCCCAGCGTACAACCGTGTTTGGGAACAGCCGTTTGCCAACCACGATCAGGGTTCGGTCCCACACTGAGAGCGGCGAGCGGACCTTGCCCACGTCGTGCAGGAGGGCCGCCGCCCGCAGGTCCGGGTCGGTGTGACCGGCAGCCAGCAAGCGTTGCAGCACGGCAAAGGAATGCGTCTGCTCGGAGGGCTTCATCCGGCGGAACAGGATGATCAGTTCAGGGGAAAGGTGAGGGGAAAGCGCCGCGTCAGGGATGGGCGGCCAGGGACCGAAGACGGCCAGGCGGAATTGACGCAGGCGGTAGGCAAGGCGGGAAAACAGGCTCATCGAGCCGGAGTATAACATGTGATAGAATCGCGAGAGCCGGGGACGCCGACCCCGGCTCTCTTGAAAGGAGGAGAAGAGAAATCGCCTTACGCTCGTATAATACTATACCGGTCTAAATAGTGCTTGACGCTTACCCTACGCTTCCCCTACGCTTGTCTGACAAATTTGTTATCATTTTTTGTTTTGGAGCCTTGTATGTCCCCTTTAGCGATCGAAGTTGAGAATCTGGGGCGGGTTTATAAGATTCGCGGCAGTAAAAAAGAAAAGCAGATCCGCAAGGAACTGGTTGCCCTGAACGGTGTGAACCTGACCGTCGAACCGGGCGAACTTTTCGGCCTGCTCGGCCCGAACGGGGCCGGTAAAACGACCCTGATCAAGATCCTGACCACCCTGCTCTCCCCCACCTCGGGGTGGGCGCGCGTGGCCGGGCTGGACGTGGTGACCGAACCGGCGCGTGTCCGCCCGCTCATCAACATGGTCTCCGGCGGCGAGAGCTCCGGCTACGGCCTGTTGACCGTGCGCGAGAACCTGTGGATGTTCGCCCAGTTCTACGGCGTGCCGTCGAAGACGGCCTATGCCCGCATCGACGAGCTGCTCAAGCGTGTGGGTATCTATGACCGGCGGCATACCAAGTCTTCAGACCTCTCCACTGGCCTGCGCCAGAAGATGAATATCGTGCGCGGCCTGATCACTGACCCGGATGTGCTCTTCCTTGACGAGCCCACCCTCGGCCTCGATGTGGGCGCTTCCCGCGAGGTCCGTGCCCTGATCCGCGAGTGGCTGGAGGATGACAAGAAACGGACACTCCTGCTCACCACCCACTATATGGTCGAAGCGGACGAACTCTGCGACCGGGTGGCGATCATCAACCAGGGGCGCGTGCTGGCCTGCGACACGCCCGCGGCGCTGAAATTGCGTCTGCAAAAGGACGCCATCTTCCAGGTGGAGACCAGTCCGCTCAACGGGCTGACTGCCCAGAATATCGAGGACCTGCCCGAGGTTCGCAAGGCGAGTGCCAGCGAATACGACGGCGGCGCGACCCTGGAACTGATCCTGGTGGACGAAGGCGCGCTGGGTGCGGTCATCCACGTCCTCAACCAGAAGAACGTCCGCATCACGAAGCTGACCAAACGCGAACCCACCCTCGAGGACGTCTTTGTTGACCTGGTGGGCCACTCGATGGCTGATGTGGAACAAGGTGGTGGCAATGGCTAAACCCGACCATGGACCACAGACCGCGGACCGTAACCCATCGTCCAGAAAGAACACCGGCTGGCGGTTGTTCATCCAGACCATCCTGGCGCGCTCCTATCCGCGTATCATCGGCCAGCAGCGCGAAACCTCCTGGCTGATCTTCGACATCATCATGCCGCTTGGTTCGGTGGTGGGCTATGTGCTGGTCTACAAGGCGCTCCACGCCCCGGAAGAGTACGTCGGCTTTGTGGTGTTGGGCGGGGCGATGATGGCCTTCTGGATGAATGTGCTGTGGAGCATGTCGTCCCAACTATACTGGGAAAAGGAACAGGGGAACCTGGCGCTCTATATCATGGCCCCCAACTCGATGATGGCCATCCTGCTGGGCATGGCCCTGGGCGGCATGGTTGCCACCCTGCTGCGTTCGGTGGTCATCATCCTGCTTGGTACCTGGATGTTCCATATCCAGTACACGGTCATGGACCCGTTCCAGTTATTCGCCATCTTCTGTCTTTCGATGGTGGCCCTCTACGGAATGGGGATGATGTTCTCGTCCGCTTTTCTGCTGTTCGGACGCGAAGCCTGGGCGGTCTCGGACCTGGTGCAGGAACCGGTCAACCTGATTTCGGGCTTCTACTTCCCGATCAAATCCCTGCCCTTCTGGGTGGCGCTGGCTGCTTCTGTCATCCCGCTGACTCTCGGCCTGGACGCCATGCGGCAGCTCGTCTTCCCGACCGGCTTCAAACTCGGTTTCCTGACCCCCGGCGTGGAGCTCGGCATCCTGGCCGGACTGGCCGTAATCTTCCTGGTGGGTGCCAAGCTTTTGCTGGATTACACCGAGAAACTTGCCATCCGTGAGGGACGCCTGACCGAGGCGAGGAGATAAGCATGGCTGTATCCGCTCCCCGCACATCCCGTCTGGCACAGTTCACCGAAGGCTGGCGCTCCTTCCGCATGGCCGCCTGGCTGGGCTGGCAGATCACGTCCAACTGGACCGATCCCCTGCTGTTCCTGATCTACTCCATCATCCGCCCGGTGACGCGCGCCGCCATCCTGGTCATCATGTACGGCGTCATCACCCAGAACAACTTCGGCGACCCGCTCTTCCCGTATATCTACCTTGGCAATGCCTTCTACACCTATGTGTTCGCCATCATGCAGGGTGTCTCCTGGGCGGTGATCGATGACCGCGAGCATTACAAGACGCTCAAGTACATGTACATTGCCCCCATCCGCATCCCGATGTACCTGCTCGGGCGCGGCGTCTCCGGCTTCCTGACCGCCACTATTTCGGTGTTCATCACTGTCCTGGCAGGTGTGTTGTTCCTGCATGTCACTTTCGTCCCGGCGCAGGTGGACTGGCTGATGTTCCTCGCCGCCATGTTCATCGGCGTCATCCTGCTTGCCATGATGGGACTGGTGCTGGGCGCCATCAGCCTGCTGATCGCCCGTCATGCCGGGTTCATTTCCGAAGGAGTGGCCGGGATCCTGTTCCTCTTCTCCGGCGCGATCTACCCGTTGAGCGTGCTCCCGACCTGGCTGCAACCCATCGGCTACATCATGCCCATCACCTACTGGCTGGAACTCGTCCGCCGCTCGCTGATCGGCAATGTGGCGGCCACCTTCCCCACCCTGGCGAACATCAGCAGCCCGGCACTGCTCGGCATCCTGGCCGGACTATCTGTCCTGTTCGGCGTGGTATCCATATTCGTTTTCCGCATCTGCGACTGGCAGGCGCGTGAGCGCGGCATGATCGACAGGACGACCAACTACTAGCCCTCCCCCCATCCCTCCCCATTTCCGGGTTCTGAAATGGGGAGGAGGCAGGGGAGGGGCAAGGAGAACGTGATGAACCAAAAAGCGACACTCTACATCGGTGAGACGGGTGAAACGCCGCTCGGCAAACTCTGGCTGGCGGTCTCGGACCTGGGACTGGCCGCGGTGGAATGGGGCAAGTCTCAGGCTGAATTCGAGGCCTATCTTGCCAAACGCTTCAAGCGGACGGTGCTCCACGATCCCAAAAAGATCAAGGACGCTGCCCGGGAATTGACCGAGTACCTGAAAGGCAAACGGCGTCTCTTCACCATCGTGATCGACTGGACGGTGGTGCGCCCCTTCCAGCGCGCCGTCCTGCAAGCCACGTACTACATTCCCTACGGCGAGACGCGCACCTACAAGGAAGTCGCCGAACTGATCAACCGCCCCCATGCGGCGCGCGCCGTGGGCCGCGCCGAAGCCACCAACCCCATGCCGCTGGTGGTGCCCTGTCACCGGGTCATTGGCACGGATGGCAAACTGCACGGCTACGGTCTCGGCGAAGGATTGAAGACCAAAGAATGGCTGCTCAAACTCGAAGGCGCGCTCATCGCCTGAACTAAAACTACCAAAATGGGAGTGCAGGCTTCAGCCTGCTCAAGAATTGCGGACTAAAGTCCGCACCCCGAATATTGATAGATTCGCATATGATTTAACAAATAAGTAAAAGGTTACTGCATGACTGATTTCCACTCCGGCTTTATCGCCATCCTCGGCAAACCCAACGTGGGCAAGTCCACGCTGGTTAACGCCCTGCTCGGGCAGAAGATCGCGGCCGTTTCGCCGCGGCCGCAGACCACCCGCCGCCGTCAGTTGGGCATCCTGACCACCGAGACGGCCCAACTCGTCTTTGTGGACACG
>CAZRCR010000137.1:3158-5757 GCA_964598615.1 uncultured Anaerolinea sp. | reverse complement strand
TTGGTGGTGATGACAGTGGGCAGTTTGTTGATGTAACGGTAATTGACGATCTGGAACAGTTTTTCCTGTGCCCAGCCGGTGGCGTTCTGCGTTCCGAAATCATCCAGGATGAGCAGATCGGCATTGCGTACTTCTTCGAAGCGCGTCTCGAAAGTGGTTTCCGGGTCACTGTAGGAAAAGCGTAGGTTGTCGAGCAGGTCGGGCACGGTAATGAACAGGGTCGGCTTGCCTGAGTTCACGGCGTAATTGGCGATGGCCGCCGCCAGGTGGGTCTTGCCGCAGCCGTAGCCGCCCTCGAGCAGCAGCCAGCCCTGCGGGGTGCGGGCGAAGTTCTCGGCGATCTCTTTGGAAGCGTGCAGGCTGTGCATGTCTTGCTGGGTGATGAACTTGGCGTTGCGGTTGCCTTTAGCTTCAAAGTTCTCGAAGGTCAGGTGGCTCAGGCGGTCAAGACGGCTCAGCTCGAACAAACGCTCGCGTGCCCCCTCGGCCACGTCCACACTGCGGCAGGTGCACGGTTCCACCTTGCCGAAGCGCGCATCGTGGATGTCCACATCATAGCGGATATAGCCGATTCCGTGGCAATACGGGCAGTCAAGGTCACCCAGTGTCACCCTAGTCGCGCTCGAAGTATTCGGCGAACTCGCCGTCGGAGTAACGCTTGAAATCTTTGACAGCGTCTTTTTGATCGGTTCTTTCATCTTTGCCTTTATCCTTCCAGCGTTTCAGCACCGCTTCGATATATTTCCAGTTGCGCACATTGCGGGCCAGCGCGATCTCGAAGGCCTCCGCAAACCAAGCTTCTGGGTAATCCTTTTCGGCCTGGCGGAGCATGTCCGCGATCATGGGCGTGAGCGGACCGATATTCTCTTCGTACAATTTGAAGATGTTCGGACGGACCAGCGGCGGCTCGGACGGGGAGCCGGGTGCCTCCCTTTGGCCTTTGGCGAACGCTTCGGCAGCCGCGCGTCCGCGCGGGGAATTCAGGAAGTAGTAACCTGCCGATCCCTCGCGGACCTCGATCAGGGTCGCACGCGCCGCGGCTTTTTGCAGGGCCGGTGCCGGGTCCGCGACGACCGGGGCGAAATCCGCTTCCCGCAGCATGTGGACGCGTCCCTCCATGTTGCCGATGCGCCACAGGGCGTAAAGCGTGACCCTCAGTTCATCCGCGTCCTCGATTTGCGATAGAAGGTCGCGGAAGAACGTGTCGGGCAGGGGGGTGAAGGTTTCTTTGTCGGTGAAGCCTTTGAAACTCATAATGCCGCCGGGAGCGTCAGGCTTGTGAGAAATCGACTTCGCGTGTGGCCGCGTCCACGAACTTGGTCAGGCTGCTCATGAAGATCAGGTCGACCGACCCCGTGGGGCCATGACGATGCTTGGCAACCGAGATCTTGGTCACGCTTTGCTTGGATGCGTCTTTCTCGTAATCGTCCGGACGGTAGATGAACATGACCACATCCGCGTCCTGTTCCAAAGAACCCGACTCGCGCAGGTCGGAGAGGACGGGTGTTTTGTCGGAACGCTGTTCCACGGCGCGGCTCAACTGGGCCGCTGCCAGCACCGGCACATTGAGTTCGCGTGCCAGGATCTTCAGGTTGCGGGAGATGTACGAGACTTCCTGCACGCGGTTGTCGGTGCGGGTATCCCCGCCCATCAATTGGATGTAGTCCAGGATGACCAGATCGAGGCCGTACTCCATGCTCAACCGGCGGCATTTGGTGCGCAGTCCCAGCGGGGTGATGGCAGGTGTGTCGTCCAGGAAGATGTGGGTATCTCCCAGCACTTCAACGGCATGGGCAAAGAGTTCGAAATCGTTGCCTTCCAGTTTGCCCCTGACCAGCCGTTGCGAGTCGATGCCGGTCTGCTGGGCGATCAGGCGCTGTGCCACCTGTTCATTGGACATTTCCAGCGAAAAAACAGCCACGTTCTTCTTGTGCTCCAGGGCGGCGTGCAACGCGGCCGAGAGCAGGAAAGCGGATTTACCCTGGCCCGGGCGACCGGCGATGATGACCAGGTCGGAGGGTTGGTATCCGCCCAGGATCTTGTTCAGGTCGATGAAACCGGTGGGGATGCCGAAGAAATCATCGGGCCGTTTGGAACGCTCGGAGATGAGATCGTAAACGTCACTCAGTACCTGTCCGATGGGTTCGACATCGTGCCGCAGCCGCCGTTCGCTGACATTGAAAATGGACTTCTCCGCCGATTCCATCACGTTCTCGATGGTCTCCCCCTCGTTATAGGCCAGGGTGGCGATCTGGTTGGCGGCGGTCAACATGCGGCGGCGGATGGAGGCGGCTTCCACCATCCGGCCGTAGGCCTCGGCGTGCAGCGAAGTGGGTACCTGGTTCAACAGGGCGGTGATGTAGGCCGGGCCACCGATCTCGGCCAGTTGACCGGCGCTCTCGAGCTCCTCGGTGACGGTCAGGAAGTCCACCGGAACGCGGCGCTCGTGCAGGCGACCGAAAGCCTCCCAGATCCAGCGATGGCGGACGATGTAGAAATCTTCCGGCTGGAGGAACTGGGCCAGGTCGTAGTAGGCTTCGGGGTTAATGAGCACCGCCCCCACAACGGCTTCTTCTGCTTCGCGGTTGTGGGGGATGAC
>CAZRCR010000137.1:0-3058 GCA_964598615.1 uncultured Anaerolinea sp. | reverse complement strand
TAATGAGCACCGCCCCCACAACGGCTTCTTCTGCTTCGCGGTTGTGGGGGATGACAGGCGTGGAGGGGACGGAGTTCTCTTCGGGAGGATGATCGATCATTTGGTCTCACTCACCACGGAGCCACTGAGTTCACGGAGTTTTTTTATTGGTTTTCTCAGTGTTCTTCGTGTCTCAGTGGTTAATCTTTCGGTTTGTCTTCGCCGGGGTCGTCGTCGAGTTTTTTTAGGAAATCCTCGAACACATCCAGGCGTTCTTCACTATCTTTTTCTTCTTCGAGGTCGGGCGGTGGAGCGGACTCGAGCCTGTCGGCAGGCGGGAGCGGGCTGTCGGTCTGCATGTCAGGTTCGGGTTCGATCCCGGCTGCCTGCATCACCGACCGGGCAACCAGGATGGGGGCGTGGGCGCGCACGGCCAGGGCGATGGCGTCGGATGGACGCGCGTCCACGTTCAGGATGCCGCCTTCTTTCTGGATGACCAGGTTGCCGTAGAAGACATCCTCTTTCAGGCCGCTGACTTCTGCCTGCAAGACCTTGCCCTCGAACAGGGTCACCATGTTCTTGAGCAGGTCATGGGTCAACGGGCGGCTCATTTCCACTTCCTGCAGGGCCACGGTGATGGCCTCCGCTTCGTACGGTCCCACCCAGATGGGCAGGTAGCGTTCCGCGTCGGTTTGACGCAGGATGATCACCCGCTGGGAGGACATCAGGCTCACACGTATACTGTCGATCACCACTTCAACAAGGTCGCTCATAGCATCTCCAATAAGGTAACGTTATTCTAACATGGGGGAAAGGGCGATGCAACAGCGTCAGGCTTAAATTCGCCGCAGGGCAACCTGCGTACCTGTGCGGTGAGCGCTTTAGAACCAATCGCGCTTGACAAAGATGATCGCGGCGATCACAGCCAGTCCGAGCGAAAGTCCCACCACGGCCAGGAACGACAGCGGGTGGTTCTCGTTGCCCGGAATGGCCACGTTCATCCCGAAGAACGAAGAGACGATGGTAGGGATGTTGATGATGATGGTCAGCGCAGCCAGCGCTTTCATCACACTGTTCAGGTTGTTCGAGATGATACTGGCGAACGCGTCCATCAGGCCGGCCAGAATGTCTGTGGAGATGTTGACCATCTGGATGGCCTGCTGATTCTCGGTCAACACGTCTTCGAGCAGGTCCTGATCCTCCTCGTACTGGTTGAACATGCGCGTCTTTTGCAGGCGTTCCATCATCACTTCGTTGGAACGCAGGGCGGTGGCAAAATAGGTCAGGCTTTTCTGGTACTTGAGCAGTTCCATCACTTCCCGGTTGCGGGTGGATTTCTGCAACTGGTCTTCGATGGCCTCCGTGATCTTGTTGATCTCCCGTAAATTGGACAGGTAGCGCGCCGCGGTTTCGAGGAAGAAATACAGCGCGAAGCGGTAGCGTTTCGCTGTCCGCATCAAGCGATACTTGCCGTTGCTCAAGGTTTTGTAGATGTCGCTGTCGAACTTGCCAATGGTGGCCACCATGTTCGACTTGATGACGATCCCCACCGGCACCGTGGTGTAGGGCACATCGTGCGTCTTGCCCTGGAAGTGCGGAACGCGCAGCAGGATGAAGACGTAATCTTCATCCTCGTCACGTTCCATACGGGCGGTTTCATCCAGATCGAGGGAATAATTGATGAGGTCCGGGTGGATTCCCCACTCTACCAGTTGCTGGACCTCCTCCGGGGTCGGGTCGATGGCTTTGATCCATGAACCGTTGACGAACTTTTCCTGTTCGATCAATCCCTGGTCAGTGGTGCTTTTATAGACGTTCAACATAACGGCCTCCTGCGGCAGGATAGCACCGCAGGAGGCCGTAAAAGGCCTGCGAGAGGGTCTATCCCTGGATGTGGTCTAACGCGTGCCGTCCGCTCCAAAGAAGCGGCTTACTGTCTGCGGAACTATTACGATCACTCTCTTCGTTAGGCATCTCTCTCTTATCCTTGCCAGCAGATGGGTTTGGCTGGCAGGTCAATTTTACGCCCATCGAGGGGATTCCACAATCGTATCGGACATTACAATAAAAAAAGCACCGCGTGGATGGACGCGGCGCTTTTCGTTCCCTTTCGGACCTCGAGCCTGTCAGGCGTGTTTGGGGTCTTTCATTTGCGTGATGAGCGCCACGCTGACGACGACCAGTCCGATGGCCAGCAGCAGCGCCGGGGTAAACGCGCCATTCTTGGTCTTCAGGGCTTCCATGATATAGACGAACACCACCGAGGCCTGACCGAACAACTGGATCAAACCATTGGAGGTCCCTTCCGGGGTGGGATTGGTGACCTCGGCCGCGTACTGCATGCCGATGGGATTGGTGCTGACCAGGAAGAAGCCCATCGCAAAGGCCGAGACGAACAACAGCCACAGGCTGGTGCCGAATGTCAGCCCGACCAGGCCGGGGATGGCAAGGATGAAACCGAGCAGGATGTAACGCTGACGTTTGCGCTGCTTGTCCGAGAAGGGCGGGATGGCAACCGCGCCCAGCACGCCGCCAACCAGCATCAACGCCCCGAGCGTACCGGCGTCTGCCGGAGTGAAGCCGCGTGGACGGATGATGGCTTCCACCCAGGTGGTGATGCCGTTGAAGATACCCATACCGATGAACGAGACTGCCAGGTAGAACCAGAACTCCTTGACCTTGAGGGCGTGCTTCAACCCGTCGAGCATCAGGGCGCGCACTTCCTGTCCGGGCGGGCAGGGCGGGGTGGCAGGTTTCTCGCGGGCGAAGATAAGGAACAATACTGCCGAGAAGGCTGCAATGGCACCGTAGAGCAGTTGCACGTTCGGGATGGACATTTTCTCGATCAGGGCCGGCGTGAGTACCATGCCGAGGGCCGTCCCGACCAGGTTGGAGAGGGTCACCAGTCCCACCGCGGTGGCGCGTTCCTCGATGGCGAACCACTGTGCCGGGACTTTCGTCCAGGCATTGAGCAGGAAGGGTTGGGCGATGGCCACGCCGATGGTGCTGATGAGCACCATCGAGTAGTTCGTGCCGACAATGCCGCGCACGATTCCGAAGATGCCCATCAACACCGCCC
>CAZRCR010000136.1:0-5761 GCA_964598615.1 uncultured Anaerolinea sp. | reverse complement strand
AAATCCGATGGGAGCAGATTATAGGCAAAATAGCAATCGGTCTGGGCATCGCGGATGCGTTCCAGGCGTTTCTGCCAGGTTTCGGGATCTTCCTCCGCGTAAGGATTGTGCAGTCCCTCACGCGCCTGCGATTGGACAGCTTTCTCGCGCACATCGGCTTCGAAGGCCTCTGGCGTGATGATGCCACGCGCAAAGAGTTCACGCCGCATGATGGCGCGGATGCGCGTCCGCAGGATGGGATACTGGCGGATCGTAAGATAGAGTTCGAGCAGGCGGTCGGAGGAAGCAGGAAGGGCCATGGGTTGATTTTAATACACGCAGGGGCACAGCATCCGCTGTGCCCCTACCAGAAGGCGAAAGGGGGTTATCCCAAATGCATGGGCATGATCACATGCAGGAAGTTCTCATCACCCACCGGGCGAACCACACCGGGCGCATTGGGAGCAGAAGTCTCCAAGGCCACGTTGGGCGATTTGACCACTTCCAGCACTTCGCGCAAATACTTGACGTTGAAGGCGATCAACAGGCCAACTCCATCGATGGTGGCGGCCACCACAGTCTCGTTGGAGCCGGTCTCCTCGGATTGCGCTGAAATTTCCACCGCACCCGGTTCCAGGTCGCCATTGGCTTTGATGTTCAAGCGCGCCACGTTCGATCCTTCACGGGCAAAAATCTCAGCCTGCTTGCAAGCCTTGAGCAGGGCGGGAGTGGAGAGGATAGTGCGGCTCTTGTAAGAGCGCGGGATGATCTGCTGGTAATCAGGGAAAGTGCCATCGATCAACTGCGAAACGACTTCCACTTCCTTCATGCGGAAGACCACCTGACCGCGTCCCTTGGGCAGAACCATCGAGATCATCTCATTGCCATCGGTAGCCACACGCGCCAGTTCAGAGAGGGCACGGCCGGGAATGATGGCCGAAACCGGCTGGGCAGCAGGCTGGCTGAGCGTCCCTTTGCGGACCGAGAGACGGAAACCATCGGCAGCAGCCATGGTGAGGGTATCCTTGTCCACGTTGACGAGCACACCCATCAGCACCGGGCGGGCTTCATCCACCGAAGCAGCAAAGACCACCTGCGAGATCATTTCCTTGAAATCGGCCACATTGAGCAGGATGGCACCATCCATCTCCGGGACAGGAAGTGGCGGGAATTCCTGGGCATCGATGCACTTGATATCCGTATTGGATGCCCCGGCGCGCACATTCAGCACCTGGGTCTGGGCGTTCAGGCTCAGGCTGACCTGCTCGGCGGGCAGGGTGCCCACCAGATCCACAAAGGTGCGAGCCGGAACTGTGGTGGAGCCTTCTTCTTCGATCTTGGCACCGATCCAGCAGGTGATACCAAGTTCCAGGTTGGTGGCCGAGAGGCGCAGGCGGCCTTCATCGGTGGCAATCAGCACGTTCGACAGCACCGGCAGGGTGCTGCGCGGCGAAACTGCCCGCGAGACGACACTCAGTCCATGCGCAAGGCTTTCTTGTAAGACGGTTACTTTCATCGCTCGGTCCTCTCTTGTTGATTAACTTCGGTGTATAAAGTATATCCTGAACGCCAAAAAGTGAAAAGACGGTTATTTGAAAAGTGCGCCGCATTTTATCGGATGCGGCGCACCATGCTGTTAATATACCAATGCAGAAAACAGCGTATTGAACAGCGACAAGATGACAGGCAAGCCTATGATCGCAGCCACGATATAGATGGCGATCAGCCAGCCGGGTGCAGGCGGACGAATCTCCTGCCCTTCAGCCAGATGACGGAGTGCCTGTGCTGCCTGATTGACCGGAACACGGGCGGGCTGCCCCACCAGCGTCCATTTGCCCGTGGTGCGCGGGACCAGGAGCTTGTGCCCGTCGAATTTAGCAAGCCACTTCCTGAGCGGCTCGGGCGGGTCGAGCGCCAGATCAGATGGCAGAACCACCGCCAGTGGTTTGGTGGAAACATCCACAGACTGGTCAACCGCCTGCAGGGAAACAGGCAGGTGCGGGGTCGTTTTTTGGATCGCCGCCAAAAGCGCTGCGCCGAAACCATCGCCCAGGTCAAAGACCAACACAGGGAACGCCGCGTGTTTGACAGTCAGCGCGCTGGCAGCATTCTTTCCATCGCGGCGCATCGTCAATCCATGATAGACCCCCAATCCGATGAACAGGAGCAACACGCCCAACAACTTCAGCACTTCCCGCCCCAGTCCGCTGATGTTGCCCGCAAACAGAGCCGACAGGAAGGTATTGAGCACGGAAATGGCCGTCACCATACCGCCAATTACGCCCGCAAACAACGCCAGGTAGAGGTAAATTTTGCGGGTCAGGGACCGGCGGGCATGGTCGCCGGAGGCATCACTGGCAAAGGCTTCGGCCTGCATGGGACGCCAGACTGCCAGCCAGAGGGGAACGCCCACCAGCAGCAGGGTCAATGCTATTGTCAATTGGTCAATAGCAACTTGACTGGCAAAGGAATAGATCGCAATGGCATCCACTACGTAAAAGAACAAAGCAGTGATGCCAAGAAAAACCACGGTAACCCCTGCAGCCGAAAGGATGTACGAATAGATGCGGCGCATCCCGGCGCGCCGGGGGGCATCCGGCGTTTCGGCCATGGTACGGTCCAGCCAAAGTCCATAATAGAGCCAGATACCCAGGAAAGGAATGCCAAGCGACAGGGGCCCATCGACGGTACGAAGAAACTCGACCGCTGTGGGAACCTGGCCAAAGGCCAGACTCAAGATGGCTTTCAAGATGCTCCCGCCTGTCGAGAGCGTTACCGCCACACCGGCCAGGGAAAGAAGGTAGAGCAGCCCCAGGCGCAGAAGCGACTCGCGTTCGGACTGTTCGACCAGCGACTTCTGGATCGCCAGCCAGGAATATGCCCAGACCGGCGCGCCCACCAAGGCAAAGACAATGCCATTGATGGCCCAGTAGCGAGGATAGTCAACATTCATCAATCCGGTATTGACATTCAACAGGAAGCGCAAGATCTGGTTCACACCCACGACCGTCAAACCGAGGCCGTAGAGAGTCCAGAACCAGCGGTAGATGCGGCGCAGGTTGGCAAAGGCTTCGCGCGGCTGGATAACCTTCCAATCACTGCGCAGGATGTAAAGGAAATAAGCCGCCACCAACAGGTTCATGAAGATGGCAATCAGGTTATCGGTCCAGGTTTGCGTGCCGCCGATCAACGCACGTGAGCTTTCCAACCGCAGGCTGGTAAGCACCGGGCGGTTGACCAACGCCAGGATGTTCTGCACCACCGGGATCAGCGTGCCCAGCAATACGCCATAAAGGAACGCAGCTCGAATACCCGAGGCGCGCTCGTCCATTTCCTGGCGGGCAAAATATTGAGCCATCAGCCAATGAAAGACAAAGAATGGCACGCCTACCACTACCAGGGCCAGCCCTTGTGCAAGAGCGTAATCCGAACTGCTGCACAAGATGTTACCCGGGCATACGAAAGAGCGCGCCAAACTGATCATACCCCACAGAACGACCTCGAGGCTGATCAGGGCGACCGCATAGAAATAGATTCGTCTGACAGTGCGCATGAGAGGGCCTCCGGCCTGTTACGGAGTATATGGTTCCACGTACCAGTCATAACTCCAGTAGAGGTACGGCATGTACGAAATCTTCCACTTCCCATTCTGGAGGACAAGGGTAGCATTCTCAGTGGAGTCCCAGCCGGTTTCGAACAATCCGCTGGAGAAGTAGTGAATGGTGACTTCGACCTGGGCATTATTGCCCACCTTCTCCACTTTCCCCACCTCCACAGAAGCGGACGTATCGATATACCCATTCAGGATGGTTTGCTGGAAGGACTCTTCCTCAGGCTTGTACTCCAGATCGGCGAGATAGCCATAGGCACGTTCCACATCCTGTCGCTGGATGGCCAGCACGAAGTTATAGACAACGCCGTCAGGCGCATCATCCGGACGATAATCTGCTGTGGCTTCCTGCCGCACAAAGAACAACGTCAGGGCGGCGATCACCAACAGGCCGATGAAAACCAGGATACCGATCAGGAAACGGTCTTGTTTCATGGACATTACCTCCTTCGACGGGCACGGACGATCTCCGCGCGGGTTCGCGTTTGCCCCGGGCGCGCCAAGATGACCAGGAAGGGTCCCAGCACTGGAACGATGAGTGCGAACAGCCCCCAGACGGTAAACTGGTACCAGGTCAGGGGGCGGCGGCGCAGGTAGAACATTGCCAGGCAAAACATGGCAAACAGGCAAACGCTCAAGAGCAGGCGAATAGTCTCTGCGTTCATAGTTGCAGTCATTGTATAGGGTTTTGGGGCAAAAAGCAAGCAAGGCTCCGTGCCCCAAAATCGATTTTCAAGCGATTTCAGGGCCAAAAAAGAAAACTTTTAATATCGTTGTAACTGTGGCGGCCAGCTTGCCTGCCGGAACAGGCCGTGATACACTAATTACGATGTTAACTCCCTTATTGGTTATCACGGCTGATATCCCCTTTGGCGAACTCATCCGCCAGAATCTCGAAGAAACGGGGCGCTTCAGCGTTGCAGTGGCACGCGACAAGGCTTTTGCATTGGCCCGCGCCCGCCAGCAAACCATTCCGTTGACATTCGTGGATACCAGCCTGCCCGAAGATGACATCCTGGAAATCAGCCGCGCTCTGCGCCAGCTGAATCCCAAGATGTCATTCATTATCGTCTCTGAGGCAGGTGGCTATTCAGCGCTCGAAGAACTCTCCCCGGTGGATTACCTTTCCAAGCCCTTTTACCTTCCAGACCTGCTCGAAATGATGGACAAGGTATTCCGAACCCGCCCCAACGACACTGCGCCAATCCCCGCCAGCGCCGATACCAACCGCAAATTCCCCTGGCTCAGCGACGTAACCCGCGCCGCCCAGCATCTCACCCGTCTCACATTGGAATCCTCAGCCCAGGCCGCCCTCATCACCCGCGAGGACGAGTTGTGGGCCTATGCCGGTCAATTGCCCCAATCGGCCACACGCGAACTGGCTGACACCGTAACCCGTTACTGGGACCGCCAGGAAGAGAACGATCTGGTACGCTTCGTTCGTCTGGCATCCACCGATGCCGAGCATATGCTCTACGCCACCCGCCTTGCCACTGGCATGGTCCTGGCGCTCATCTTCGACGCCGAAACCCCCTTCAGCACCATCCGTTCCCAGGCCAACCAGCTCGTCCGCTCCTTGTCCGACTCTGCGGCGGAGAAAGACCAGCCATCCGAAGAGCAAGGTGGAATCTCGGACTTCTCCACCTTCTCGGATATCCTGTCTGACATTCCATCCCCCAATCCCGTCACGGATCTGCCAGCGGCGAAGAACCCGTTCCGCGAGTCCAGCCCGGCGATCCCCCTGGCGAGTGCACAAAAGTTCGGACGGGAGGCAGTCCCTGCCCTAAACGCCAGCCCGATCACATCGACTGCAGAGCAGGAACAGGAAATCCCCGGCACTCTCGAACAGACAGTGCGCTCGGCAGCCAGCACGCGCAAATCCAAGACTCGCAAGGTGGAAGCACTGCCTGAGGAATTCGGCGAGACGCGTCCCAGTTCCATCACCGAGGTGGCCCGCAAGATCGTCCTCGAGCCGACTTCGCCGTCGATGTACAACCTGGACTACGCCTGCCTGCTTATCCCGCGCTTTACCCACCACCATTTGACCGGCGACCTGTCAGAACGGCTGGGCGAATGGGTTCCACAGATCTGTGTGGCCTTTGGCTGGCGGCCCGAATACATCTTCGTCCGCCCGGAATACTGGCAGTGGATTGGCAATGTGCCACAGGCCAC
>CAZRCR010000135.1:0-5779 GCA_964598615.1 uncultured Anaerolinea sp. | reverse complement strand
CGGGTGCGCAGCCATACTTCACCTGCAGTGCAGAGCACATCCCAGGCTTCGCGGGTCAATTTGGCAGGATCGCCGGGACCGAGGCCGAGCAAGGTAATACCGGGCATACTTCATTCCTTTCGGAAAACCGCTTAAAGCAAAACGTAATGCGTGGGGCGTAAAACGTAAGAACACACCTCGTTTACGCACGCATTACGTTTTACGTAATTACGTTGTAGGGTCTAGCGCTTGGTGTAGGTCGGGGCCTTGCGAGCGCGCTTCAGACCAGGTTTCTTGCGTTCCTTCACGCGGGCATCGCGGGTCAGGAAACCGCCCTTGCGCATGACCGGACCGTTTTCAGCGTTCATCTTAACGAGTGCGCGGGCCAGGCCCATCTGCACGGCATCGGTCTGACCATTGACACCGCCGCCCTTGACGACAACCGTGATGTCATAGGTCTTGGGCTCCTGCCCCATGGCCTTGATCGGAGCCAGGATGGCTTCGAGGTCGCCGAGGCGGGAGAAATAGACCGGAGCTTCCTTATCGTTGACGATGAACCGGCCGGAGCCATTCATCACACGCACACGCGCAACAGCTTCCTTGCGGCGTCCAACACCTTCAAAATACTGAACAGACATGCTCGTGCTCCTTTACGCAACCTTGACCGGGTTCTGGGCTTCGTGCGGATGTTCCGCGCCGCCATAGACCTTCAACTGGTCCATCAGGTGGCGGCCCATCTTGTTATGCGGAAGCATTCCCCAGACGGCCGCGCGAATGACACGGTCGGGGTGGGTCAGCAACTGGTCGCGCAGATTGATGGATTTCAATCCACCGGGATAACCAGAGTGATGGTAGTACATCTTCTGGGTCAACTTGGTGCTAGTCTTGGTACCAGTGACGGTGATCTTCTGGGCATTGATAACGACCACGTTATCGCCCATCTCGACGCCGGGAGTAAAGCCAGGCTTGTGCTTGCCCAGCAACAGACTGGCAATCTTGGTCGCCAGACGGCCTAGGGTTTGGCCTTCGGCATCCACCAGCAACCACTGGCGTTCGATCTCAGCAGCCTTGGGATAGTAAGATTTGTACACTTTCGTCTCTCCAAACGTTCAGACTAATTCAGACCAGATTATCATATTGGACTTCAACCAGCGTCAAGCCACTTGCCGGAGCAAGACCGGCCATGAGCGTTCGCCGTTCGCTGCGCGGCTGGACCTCGAACCGGTTTTCCAGCGCCTGGAGCAGGTTATCGGCTGAAAGCCGTCCCTGCCCCACCGCCACCTGGGTGTAGACCAGCCTGCGTACCATACGGTACAGGAAAGCATCGGCCTGCACATCAAAGACCCACTCGTCGTCATGATGCCGCCATTCAGCAGACATCACCGTGCGCACGGTACTGCCTGTGGGAGTGGTCGGGGAACCGTAGGCAGCAAAATCGTGCTTTCCGGGCCAGAGCGTCGCAAGCGGCGTCAGGTCGGCGACAGGGGGCCAAACCCGCCAGGCGTAGCGTTCCCGTAAGGGGTCACGCACGTTCTGGCAGAAGAGGCGGTAGCGATAGCGCCGGGAGGTGGCAGAAAAGCGCGGGTGAAAATCCGCAGGTGCCAGGTCCACAGAGCGCACCGCCATATCGTCCGGCAAGTTGGCGTTCAACGCCCGGTGCAGTTCGTCCAACCCATGACCCCAATCGAGGTCAAAAGCGGCCACCTGCCCACTGGCGTGAGTACCTGTATCGGTACGACCGGCCAGCAGGATACTTTTTCCCTGCCAGCCAATCTTTGTCAGCGCTCTTTCGAGTTCGCACTGAACCGTACGCGAGCCTGCCTGACGCTGGCTTCCGAGGAAGTCAGTGCCGTCGTAAGCGAGAATAATCTGGTAACGTGCCATTCCAGCAATCAGCTTCGCTGATTACCAGTGACTGATGAGGATTACTCTTCGACCAGCTCGAGTAACACCATTTCGGCTTTATCGCCGAAGCGGGGACCGAGTTTGAGAACGCGGGTGTAACCACCATTGCGTTCGGCAAAGCGCGGGGCAATTTCGTCGAAAAGTTTCATAACCACGTCGTTGCTGTTGTTCCCAAGGCGGGAAGCGATCAGGCGGCGGGCAGCCACTTTTTCGGCGTCACTGGCATCCTTGACCTTGCGGGCGATGGTGATCATGTGCTCGGCATCACCGCGGATGGCCGCAGCTTTTGCCTGCGTGGTCTGGATGCGCTCGTGGGTGAAGAATTGCTTGATGAGATTGCGCCGCAGAGCGATGCGGGCGCTCGAGGTACGATTGAGTTTATAACCTGCTACTTGGTGTCGCATTGCTAAATTACTCCGACTCTTTCTTTTGTTCGTCCTTCAGATAGCCCTTTTCATGCATCTTGAGACGCAGTTCATCGAGGCTCTTCTCACCGAAGTTACGAATGGACATGACTGCCTGGTCGCCCTTTTCGAGCAGGTCGAGAACATCACCGACCGTGGTGATGCCCGTCCGCTTGAGCGAATTGAAGACACGCACCGACAAGTCGAGGCTCTCGACCGGGGTCTCAGCCACTTCGCTAGTCAAGCGCGACCCGGAGACTTCTTTTTCCATGGTGATGGCAAGGGTCTCTTCGCTGATGCCCGCGACATAGCGCAAGTGCTCGATCAAGATCTTGGCCGAGGCGCTCAAGGCATTCTCCGGGGAAACCGTGCCATCCGTCCAGATCTCAAGAACGAGTTTATCGTAGTTGGTGCTCTGGCCCACACGAGCAGAAAGCACTTCCCAGTTCACCCGTTTGACCGGGCTGAAGATGGCATCCACCGGGAGTTCGCCGATGGGCATGCGCCCGCGTTCATTGGACGGAGCATAACCGCGACCGCGTTCGATGGTGAATTCAATATCAAGGCGGGTCTTGGCGCTGTCAGCAGTGAAAAGGTACAGGTCTGGGTTGATGAGGGTGACTTCGGGCGGAGTTACAATATCGGCCGCGGTCACAACACCTTCTCCGCGCACTTCGAGATGCATCCGGGTGGTATCCACACCATCCAGTTTCAGGCGCAGTTGCTTGACCTGCAACATAACCTGCAAAACATCTTCGCGCACACCGGGGATGTCGCTAAATTCGTGCAAAACATCGGCGATGCGAATGGATGTCACCGCCGCGCCTTCCAGCGAGGAAAGCAATACGCGCCGCAGGGCATTGCCCAAGGTCACGCCATAACCATGTTCGAGCGGGCTGATAACGAACTTGCCGTAGTTGCGGGCTTCCGCTTCGCGCTCGATCTTCGGCATTACCATATTCGTGATAGTCACAGTACACCTCTCCCTGGCGTACGGAAAAGTACGCCGCGTCTAACAGAGCAGACTCGGATTAGCGCGAGTAGTACTCGACGATCAACTGCTCGTTCAGGCTGCCGTCAATCTCGGCACGTTCAGGCAGGCGCATGATGCTGCCCGAAAGGGCTTTCAGATCGCGGCTCAGCCATGCGGGAGCATTGCGAGTTTCGGCCATGGGCGCCAGGTCCTTGAAGTAGGTGGTGTCCTTGGAACCATCGCGAACGGCAATCACATCACCAGCGTGGAGCGTCACTGACGGAACATCCGTGCGGCGGCCATTAACGGTGAAATGTCCATGGGTCACCAGCAGACGTGCCTGAGCACGGCTAGATGCAAAACCCATACGGAAAATGACGTTATCGAGACGGGATTCCAGGATCTGCAGCAACATCAAACCGGTAACGCCGCGGGACTTGAGCGCTTGCGCGTAATAGCGGCGGAACTGGCGCTCGTACACACCATACACGCGGCGGGCGCGCTGTTTGGCACGCAGCTGCTTGGCGTAGTCGGATTCGCGGCCGTTCATTTTGCTACCGCGTCCGCCACCGGTACGACCATGTTGACCGGGAGCAAAAGAACGGCGGTCGAACGCACACTTCGGGGAGAAGCAGCGCTCTCCCTTCAGGAAAAGTTTTTCACCTTCACGCCGGCACAGTTTGCAGGCCGGCCCAGTATTTTTTGACATACTTACAAACCTCTCTCACTGGACTACACGCGGCGCTTTTTGGGAGGCCGGCAGCCATTATGCGGGACGGGGGTGATGTCGGAGATCGACTTGACCTTGAGACCCATCGCCTGGACAGCGCGGATCGCATTCTCGCGGCCCGGGCCGGGGCCTTTGACGATTACATCCACTTCCTGGATGCCCATCGCCTGAGCAGCTTTGATAGCCTGTTCGGCGGCCAGACGAGCAGCGAACGGGGTGCTCTTGCGGGAGCCCTTGAACCCCACCGAGCCAGCGCTGCCCCAGCACAGGGCATTGCCGTCGGGATCGGTCACAGTCACAATGGTATTGTTGAACGAAGCAAAGACGTGCACCTGCCCGGAGGACAGCGTGCGCTTTACCTTTTTGGCGCCAGTGGAACGGCGCGCAGAACGTACGGTCTGAGGAGCCATAGTACCTCTCTAATTCCTTATCCGGATTACTTCTTACCGCCCTTGCGGCGTCCGCGACCGGCAACGGTCTTCTTGGGACCCTTGCGGGTGCGTGCGTTGGTGCGGGTGCGCTGCCCATGCGCAGGCAGGTTGCGGCGATGGCGCAGGCCGCGGTAGCAGCCAATTTCCACCAGGCGCTTGATATTCATCTGTTCCTGGCGGCGGAGATCGCCTTCAACCTTCCAGTTCTTGGCAATATAATCACGGATAGCCGAAACTTCGGCTTCGGTCAGGTCTTTGACACGCGTATCCGGGTTGATCTTGGTTGCAGCCAGGATCTCGCGGGTACGAGCCGGACCAATGCCGAACAGGTAGTTCAGGCCCACTTCGACGCGCTTATTGCGCGGCAGGTCAACACCTTCAATTCTTGCCATGTTCCTTATCCTTGTCGCTGTTTGTGCTTAGGATTCTCGCAGATGATAAACAATCTGCCCTTGCGCTTGATGATCTTGCACTTCGCACAGCGCTTGCGAATGGATGGACTTACTTTCATGATGACTTTCTCCTTAATTCCTGTAGAGTACACAAGGTCGGAATTATACTTGCACTAACTCAATCCGTCCAGTTGGAATGTTATCTTCCGTGGTTACGGGACAGTCAGGACGAGAGGGTCGCCTTCGGTGACAGCCACCGAGTGTTCCTGGTGAGCCGTCAAGGAACCGTCAGCAGAGACAACCGTCCACTGGTCGGACAGGACACGGGTCCGGTGCGTGCCAACGAGCACCATTGGCTCGAGGGCAATCGTCATTCCGGGTCGCAACGGGATCCCTGTTCCGGGCGTCCCGTAGTTGGGCACTTGCGGTCCCTCGTGCATGGACCGCCCTACCCCGTGTCCGGTATATTCGCGGACAACATGAAATCCGTTGGCTTCCACAAATTGCTGGATGGCCGCCGAAACGTCGCCCGTTTTGTTCCCGACGCGCATCATCGAGATGCCCACCGTCAAGGCCTGTTCCGTCACTTCAATGAGCCTCCGGGCTTCGGGCGAAATCTCGCCCACTCCGGCAGTAAATGCCGAGTCACCAACGTAGCCTTCCAACACCGTTCCACAATCCACGGAGACATTATCGCCTGCCTGGAGTTTGCGTTTCCCGGGAATGCCATGCACCAACTGTTCGTTGACGCTGACACAGATGGAAGCCGGGTATGGTGGGTGCCCGTAGTTCTTGAAGGGGGAATAAGCGTTGTGGTTCCGCAGTACTTCCTCAGCAGCCGCGTTGAGGTCTGCAGTCGTAACGCCGGGTTGTAAAAGTGCCCGCACTGCTGCCAAAGCCTGGGCATTGACACGCCCAGCTTCGCGCATCAGCGCGATTTCTGCCGGGGTTTTGATGTGGATATT
>CAZRCR010000134.1:0-5799 GCA_964598615.1 uncultured Anaerolinea sp. | reverse complement strand
AACGACGGCGAAGAGAATACCAGCCAACAGACCGGTATCGACTACACCAACGCGATCGATCTGTTCGACGATTCCACCGTCCACAGCATCCAGATCATCATGACGGATGAAGAGTACGATACGATGATCAGCACCTATCAGCAGACCGGCGAGAAGGATTACTTCCACGCAGACATCATTATTGACGGCGTACAAATCAACGATGTAGGCATCCGCCTGAAAGGCAATTCGTCCCTGATGACCGCCCTGGGCGGGCAGGGGGATATGCCAGATATGGCAGGCGGAATTCCCGCCGGAGTTGACCCGAACAACCTGCCCGAAGGCTTCGACCCGCAAACAGCTCCCGGCGCCGGGAACATGCCCCAACGCCCGGGCGGAGGTCAGCCTCCCGATACGCAGACCGGCACCCAGGTCCAGCCGGGAGCGGGCGATATGCCAGATGCGGGTCAGATGCCGGGCGGGTTCGGGATGACGTCAACCAGTCAGACCGGAGAAACCAAAATCCCCTTCCTGATCAAGTTCGATGAATTCGTCGAAGGGCAAACCTACCAGGGGCACACCAAACTGGCCTTGCGCACTTATGGGGCATCCTACGATGAGGCCATGCTCGCCGAACCGCTGACGAACTACGTCTACACCCTGATGGACCTGCCCGCCACATCCACCGCCTACACCGGCCTGCAGTTCAACGAGGATGCGGAAACCCTGTACGTCATCTCCGATGTGGTGGACGATATGGCCTATCTGGAAGAGCATTTCGCCAACACCAACGGCGTGCTCTATAAGGCCGAACTCGGTTCCAGCCTCACCTACGTGGATGACAACCCCAGTTCCTATGCCGAAAGTTTCAGCCAGGAAACGCGCGTCAACGACGCCGACATGGCCCCGTTGATCGAGTTCATGCAATTCCTAAGCGAATCGGATGACGCCACTTTCGCCGCCGAACTCCCCGAACGGCTGGATGTGGATTCCTTCGCCACCTACCTGGCGATCAACACCCTGCTGGTCAACAATGACTCCATTGCCGGGATGAACAACAACTATTACCTGTACTACGATGAATCAGCCCAATATTTCACTCTGCTCTACTGGGATGGCAACGAAAGTTTTGGCGGCCTGGGCATGGGCGAGAGCATCACATCTGACCTGTATTTCAATACCCAGCAGTCGATCGGTGGACGCATGGGCGGCGGGCAGAACATCCTGCTCGAACGATTCATCTCGAACCCCGATTTCCTGGCGCTCTATGAACAGAAACTCGCAGAAGTATACGAGGCCGCCTTCGCCAACAACGCACTGACCGAAAAAACAGAGCAACTTGCCGCTCTCATTCGCCAGGAAAATACGGAGCGCAGCCTGGTGGACCTCGACAATTTCGAACAATCCATCACCGACATCCAGACCTTCATCACCGGGCGGGCCGATTATCTCGCCACGACCGAACTGCTTTCCCGATAGAAAACATCCGAAACCTGCCGCCAGGCAATGCGTATGCCTTATGGCGAACCGGAACTCCGCGGTCTCTCCGCGGAGTTCGTTTTTGGAATAGCCGCCTCGTGCGGCGCACTCCTGCCAGCATCAAATACCGAATAAAATCGAACCACCCCTCGTTAACTCACTGGAAGCAACAAGAAAGGAACACTGCGTGGTAGTCAGCCAGGTTGCGGAAACCGAACTCAGTCTCATCGAACAGGCCCAGGCCGGGGACCGCAGCGCCTACGGAGAATTGGTCCGCCGAAATTACAACGGAGTCGTCAACGTAGTTTATCGCATGTGCGGCGACGCCGGTCTGGCGGAAGATATGGCCCAGGAAGCCTTCCTGCGGGCCTGGGTTAACCTTCCATCCTTCTATCCGCAATCCTCCTTGCGCAACTGGCTCTACCGTATCGCCGTCAATGCCGCGCTGGACGTGCTCCGGCGCAAGACGGAAGAACCGGTCGAGGACGAGAAGATGCAAATGGTAACAGACCAGGCTCCCGGTCCAGAAGCGGCCATGATCCAGAAGGAACAGGTTGCCTTCCTCCAGCAGGCCATGAAATCCCTGCCAGAAGCCGCCCGCAGCGTTCTCGTCCTGCGCGAATACGGCGAACTCTCCTACCAGGAGATCGCCAGCGTTCTCGACATCCCGGTGGGCACGGTCATGTCCCGCCTGAACTATGCCCGCACGAAACTGCGTGAAATACTCAAATCGAAACTCCTTCACCCGGAGAACGACTATGCATGAAGACATGCGCAATTTACTGAATGCTTACCTGGACGGCGAACTGCACGGCATGCGCCTTCTGCAACTCCAGAATCACCTTGCCTCCTGTGAGGCTTGCCGCAACGAACTGAAGGAACTTCGCCAAATTTCGGACCTCCTGCGGGCCGCACCCGCCCCCGATTTCTCCCCTGCCGACAAGTTCGTTGCCAACCTGACCCTGAACCTGCCGCGCCGCGCCCTGCGCGACCGTCCCCCGAAACCCGGTTCCCTGGTCTGGTGGCTCGTCCCGGCAGGACTGATGCTCGCCTGGTTCTTCATCCGCTCCGCTTTCGCCGTTTCGAACATGGTCACTGCTGCCAATGCCACCGGCCTGACCGAAAGCACCCTCGGCTGGTTGGGCGGCGGACAGGAAACCACCTGGTTCGCAGCCGCCAACCTTTTCGGCGGGCAGGGAAGCAGCCTGCTTTCGATGCTCAATTCCTTGAATCTCTTCAGCATCGACATGCTAAGCAGTTTCCTGTGGCAAGCACTGATCGTGTTGCTCTACTGGGGCTGGCTGGCAATCTGGTGGTTCACTCGCGGCCCGCGGCCCATGAAGGTAACGGTGAATCCGTCCCATTCCTAAGTTTGGATCTCACTTCTGAAAGGAGAAGTAAAAAATGATCGATATTGGGAAAGTCCTCAAACGTGCCTGGCAAATCCTGTGGAACTACAAGGTTCTGTGGATCTTTGCCTTCCTGCTCGCCCTGACCGCGGGAGGCAACAACGGCGGCAATAATGGCGGCTCAAGCTACCGGCTTAATGACAATACCGGTTATCAAGGTTCGCAGAATTACAACCCTGAGGTTGAGCTTGGTCCTGTGGGCAGTCAACTCCAGACCTGGTATGAGCAGGATATTCAACCTCTCTTTGCCACAGAACAGACGGCCATCCGCACTGCCATCTGGATCGCAGTTGGCTTTGTAGCCTTGATACTCGTTATCAGCCTGCTTGTCGCTTTTGTGCGCTATCCAACCGAGACTGCCATCCTGCGCATGGTGGATGGGTACGAACAGACCGGCGAAAAGCTGGGCTTCAAGGCTGGCTGGAAACTGGGCTGGAACAAACGTGCCTTCCGTTTGTGGCTGATCGACCTCATCATCGGCATCCCGGGCATCTTGTTCGGCATAGCAATTCTGATCATGGGTATTGTCCTCGTGGTTGGAGCCATCAATGGCAATCAAGATGTGTTTGCTGGCGGAATGGTGGCTTTCATGATCGGAATTTGTGGATTTTCCATTCCACTTGCCCTCCTGATGGTTTTCCTCAACCTGCTGCGCCAGTTCTTCGCCCGCAAGGCAGCTCTCGAAGAGACCACGCTGGGCGAGTCCTTCCGGCAGGGCTGGGCCATGTTCAAACGCAACTGGAAGAGCGCTGCCCTGATGTGGCTCGTCATGCTGGGGATTGGGATTGGCTTCGGGATTGTCGCGATGATCGCTTTCTTCCTTCTCATCCCCACCTATCTCATCATGGCTATCCCCGGTGCAGTTGTGGCTGTCGTTCCCGGCGCCCTGGCTTTCGGGATCACCAGCATCTTTACTGGCGAGATCTGGCCATGGATTGTTGGTTTCATCGTGGCCCTGCCCATCTTCATGATTGTGGCTACCGCCCCCATGACATTTCTCCAGGGGTTGTACATGCTCTTTGATGCCAACGTCTGGACCATCTCCTACCGCGAGATGAAAGCTCTCGAAGCACTGGCCCCCGCTCCAACGACGGAAGAAGTTCCTCCGTTAGCACAGTAATCCCGGTAATCTAAAACAAAAAACCTCCCACAGGTTTAAACCTGTGGGAGGTTTCCTTTTTGCAGAACTAGAACAGCAAATGACCAAGAAGGACCGCCACCAGTGTGACAGTGATATTGTCTATATCGTGCAGGGGCAGGGACTCAACCAGCGTCCCGGCGACAGCGATGAGTGTGACCGGAAGCAGATAACTGGCGAATGGCCCAGGGAAGACGCCTGCCGCGACGAAGATCGCCAGGATGAATGCCGTCAACACCCAGCCGCCCAGGAACATGCCCAGCGATCCAGCCACTGACTTGTCCTTGCTCCATGGGAGTTTGGGTGACTTGATGCCGCGGCCCATGATGTCAGCCAGACCATCGCCACCGCACATCAGCATCACAGCAGTCAGTCCGATGGGAGAATCCTTCCAGTAGACCAGCGTCATGACCACAAAGATGATGCCGTAGAACAGGGGGCCTTTCAGTATCTCGCGCCGGTCACCCGAGCGAGACATGGCCTTGACCGAAGCTTCGTCCTTCACCACGCCCAGGCCGATCAGGGCAAACTGCACGGTGAACAGCAAGGGCACAAGCGCTGCCAACCAGCGCGCATACCAGACATCCGGGAAGAACAGCCAGCATAACACAAAGAGCGGGCCGGTCAGGATATGGACGAGTTTGCGGCTCAAGCGGCTTTCGATCCAGCCGCGATGAGCGGCAAAATCGAGCGAGCGGATTTCCACAAGTGCCACCACGAGAGTAATAAAAAGAGCAAGGAACGGGTTCATGCGGGTCTCCTGTGAGAATCTGTAGGCACGACATCAGTCGTGCTTGGGCAAAAGTTTAAGGGCGGGCTTCGGTAAGAAAGTCCACCCGGACAATCTCCGGACCAAGGCTGGAGACGAGGAAATCGAATGAGACCGGGGTCTCCGCCGTCAGCACAGACGCAGACTCCCAGCGCCGGACGCCGACCACGTTCCCGGTCGCGTCGTAGGCAGTCGCCAGGACCCATAACCGGGTGGCTGTGCCCGAACCAGTCAGCACAACCCGCCCGGTCACCTGCGCCGTAAGCCCGGAAGCATTCACACTGACGAGGGTATTCTCGGTCATGGCAGAGAGATAGCGGGTATCGCCCGGAAGCAGCCGAATGGACGTCAACACCTGCACGCGCGCTTCCGCAGATGGATCGACCGGAGCAGAGAAATGCGCGGCCAGTGGCATGGAAGCCCCGGCCGGAAGCACATCCAACAGACCATAGGCGGTCTGGCTGGCGATCTCCTGCCCGGTCGCGTCTTGCAGGGTAAACAGGGCCGAAAGGTTCTCCAGCGGCTCGGTATATTGGTTCTGCACTAAGGCAAAACACCACAACCCGCCGGTGGTTTCAGGCCAGCAATGCACCTGCGTCACAGGGACAAAAGCCGGAGTAGGCGTGGGTTCGCCCACCGTAACCACGCCGCCAACCGGAATGACGATCTCATCCCCGACCACCAAGGCTGTGGGAGAAACATCCGGGTTGGCGTCCTGAAGAGCCTGCAGGCTGACGCCATAACGCTCCGCGATGCCGCTCAGGGTATCACCTTCACCGATGATGTGGATCAGAAGAGTGGGGGTGGGAAGCAGGATATCGGTCCGCGCAGGAACAGGCGTGGACGCACCCGCCAAGGTGGCAGTTTGATAAGGGGAAAGCGGGGCCAAACCAGGCGCGACGGTCCCCTCGCCGCCACAGGCGGTCAACAGAGCCACAAATGGCAGGAGAATGGTCAATCTACGCATGGGAGAATTATACCCGTTCCACTTGCTCCAACCCCGCGCCTGTGCTAAACTCAATTCA
>CAZRCR010000133.1:0-5819 GCA_964598615.1 uncultured Anaerolinea sp. | reverse complement strand
TCGAGGGTCTTGTGGGTGGTGGAGGTGATAACGTGGGCATATCCCACCGGGGAGGGGACAACGCCCGATGCAACGAGGCCGCCGATGTGGGAGATGTCGGCCAGCAGGTAGGCCCCGGCAGCATCGGCGATCTGGCGGAACTTCTTCCAGTCGGGGATCCACGGGTAGGACGAGTAGCCGCAGATGATCATCTTGGGCTTGTGTTCCTTGGCGAGGGCCATGACCGTGTCATAGTTGATCTGCTCGTTGTGCGGGTCGACGGTGTAGGAAACGATGTTGTAGTACTGGCCCGAGCGGTTGGCCGGGGAGCCGTGCGAAAGGTGGCCGCCGTGGAACAGGTTCATGCCCATGACCGTGTCACCCGGCTGGACGAGGGCGTGGTAGACGGCATTGTTGGCGGGTCCGCCCGAAAGGGCCTGCACATTGACGTAGATCTGCTCGGCTTTGACGCCGTTGGCAGCGAAGGCCTCGGCGCAGCGCCGCTTGGCAAGCGACTCGACGATGTCAGCGTACTCGGTGCCTTTGTAGAAGCGCGGGTCGGAGTAACGGCGGAAATCGGCAAGACGGGCCGGGTAGTCCAGCAGTTCCTTCTGGGTCAGTTTCTGGTCGGTTTTCTTGGGGTAGCCTTCGGCGTAGATGTTCTGGAAGGCGGAGGACATGGCTTCCCGCACCGCCAGGGGGGCCTGGCTCTCGGAGGGGATCATGATCAGCTTGCGGGTCTGCCGTTCGGCTTCGATCTGGGTCAGTTCGTAGACTTCGGGGTCAAGGTCAGCCAGGGTACCGCGGAAAAGGTAATCGGACATGGGGGGAGTCTCCTGTAGAGAATGATGCGTCGAAACGCAATAATCGAAAGGTAGCGAGGATAGTATATGCCGGGCAGGGAGGCGGGTCAAGTGAAGAAAAGCATACTGGAGGAATAACAATCTCTATCAATAGCAGACATCGTCAATGTAACTGGAGGTCGTACCGGCAGGATTGGCCGGGTTGTCCCGGTCATTGGCCCATTGGGCAGGGTTCTCACGGATGTAATAGCGGATGGCGTCGTATTCTTTGTCGTTACGAATGACATGTTCGTAGTAATTGCGGTGCCAGAGTTTTCCCGGGAACGGCGTCCAATTGCCATCTTTGACATTACGGATGTATTCGTTTGTGGTCATGGTCTTGAACCACTGAACGGCGGATGGAATTGACGCATTCCGTACGGGCGGACCTGCGTGTCCGCCCGCATCGAACATTTTCGGGGCGACACCCAGGTCGCCCCGTACAGGGGTCATATCTTTCAGGAGAATGATCCCGTGCAGGTGGTTTGGCATGATGACAAATTCATCAAGATCCACATTTCCAAACTTATGCGGCAATTCATCCCACCATTTTTGGATCATAACGCGAACAGGAGCAGGATCGATCAAAAAAAGCCGGTCCCTGGCACAAATCGTGATGAAATAGGCGCCCGGCAAGGAATAATCGAAATCCGGTAGGCGGAGGTTCTTACGCTGCGGCCGGTTCGTTGTCATCTTTCATCCCGAACTGCCCCGCAAAATGCGCCGTGACCAGGGTCAGGTACACCACCAGCGGCGGCAGGAGAAGGAAGAGTGTGAAGGCGGAGAGAAAGACCACCAGGTTGACCATCCCGACCCCGACCACCAGGTAAAGCATGAGATACCCGCCGAGGCGCGGCCGCGCCAGCCGCCATAAATGGACCGGGTTGGCCGCCTGCCAGGCCGAATCGCCATTCGCCAGGGAGACCATCATGACCGGGATGAAGTAGGCGTACACGATGGAGTAAACAAAAAGGAAACCCATCACACAAAAAAGCACCGCACCGAAGATGACCAGCAATAGTTCGGGCGGGATTTGATTGGCAAAGATCAGGGGAAGATAGAGAAGCACCGTCGCAAGCAACAGCGGCAGCAGCCACAGGGCGTTGGCGAAAGCAAACTTCCCGCCCAGTTTCCAGTACAGACCCCAATCATCCAGTTCCGGCACGATTGGCTCCTCGCCGCGCGCCACCCGCCGGACGATCTCGATCGCCCAACCGAACACAGGCGCCGCGCCGATCAGGGTATAGGTCAGCAGGCTGGCAAGGGCAAATTTCTTGAGCCAGTTCTTATCCTTGTACATGTAACCGTAGGGCGTACTGTATTCGAGTTTCATGGTCACCTCGCGGGCGGAAGGAATATGCGTATTGTACCCGCAGAGAACCGGATTCCAGTACAAGCGCCACCTGGGAAAATCCTTTACCAAATCTTCACGATTCGTCCAAGTCCGCTTTACAGTCTGCTTGTATAGTTGGGGCAATCAAGCACCAAGGAGAAACTTACATGAAAACGAAATGGATCATCATCCCAACTCTGGCCGCCCTGACCCTGCTAGCTGCCTGCGCTCCCGCCGCGGTTGCCACCCCGGCAGCCGCGACCTTCCTCCCGACCGAAAGCAACCCTGTGCCGGTCGAGGCAACCTCCATCGCATCCGTCCCGGTTGTTGCGGCTTCCATCCCGGTCGATAGCACCGACCCATCCGGCCTGACCTACGTCCGCGAAGAAGAAAAGCTGGCGCGCGACATCTACCTATTCCTGTATGAGCAGTGGGGCGTACAGGTATTCAGCAACATTGCCGAAAGCGAACAGATGCATACTGACACGGTCAAATTCCTGCTGGAGGCCTACGCCCTGCCCGATCCCGCCGCGGACCTGGAAGCGGGTCAGTTCGCCGACGCCAACCTGCAAGCGCTCTACGACCAGTTGACATCCCAGGGCAGCCTGAGCCTGGCCGACGCCTACAAGGTCGGTGCCGCCATCGAGGAGATCGACATCCTCGACCTGCAGACCCGCCTGACTGGCGACCTGCCTGAAGATGTGCGCCTGGCCTATAGCAACCTGCTCTCAGGCTCCTACAACCATCTTTCAGCGTTCACGTCCACCCTTCTGCGTCAAACTGGCGAGACCTACACCCCCCAGTACATGACCCAGGAAGCCTACGAATCCGCCATCCAACAGGCTGACACCGGCGGCTATGGAAATGGCAACGGCTATCGCGGCGGAGGCCGCCCGTAAATTCGCCCTCGCGTCCGGCGGTTCAAGCCGCCGGGCTCACCCATCCCTTATTCGGAGGACACCCCATGAAACTCCCCAAGATCCGGCTCTTTCGCAAACGAAGCATCTGGGCGCGCAGCCTGGTGCAAATTCTCTTCTTTGCCCTGATCGCGTTCCTTGCCATCAACCACACCCTCACCGAGAACGGCGGCGGTATCACGCTCTTTTCCGGGGTCACCCTGCACGCTGTCTGTCCTTTTGGCGGGGTGGAAACGTTATACAAGTTCATCACGCAGGGCACGTTCCTCCAAAAGGTACGGGAATCGTCTTTCGTGCTGATGTCCATCGTCTTCGTGCTGTCGATCTTCTTCGGGCCGGTCTTCTGCGGTTGGGTTTGTCCGCTGGGGACGGTACAGGAATGGGTTGCCAAACTGGGGCGCAAGATCTTCAAAACCAAACGCTATAACCACTTCATCCCGGCCAAACTGGATAAGGTCTTACGGTATGCCCGTTACGGTGTGCTGGCCTGGGTGCTCTACATCACCATCACCAGCGGGAAACTGCTCTTCCAGGATTACGATCCCTACTACGCCCTGTTCTCCTTCTGGACCGGGGAAGTGACCGTGACCGCTTTCATCATTCTCGGCGCGACCCTTGTATTGAGCCTGTTCATCGAACGCCCGTGGTGCAAGTACGCCTGTCCCTACGGGGCAGTGCTCGGTCTGACCAACCTGTTCCGCGTGTTCAAGATCCGCCGTGTGGCTTCCACCTGCCGCAACGATGGAGCCTGCGATATCAAATGCCCGATGAACATCCCGGTCAGCGAGAAGAAGGTCATCCGTGACCACCAGTGCATCACCTGCATGGAATGCACTTCCGAAGCCGTCTGCCCGGTCAAAGAGACTGTCATCCTGTCCATTGGAGATGTCAAATGAAACTGAACTCGAAAATTCTGGGGATCATCATCCTAGTGGTCATTTTCGGCGGGATCGCCCTCTCGTCCGCTCTGGGATACTGGAACACAGAAAGCAGCGGCGGAGGCGGTTCGGGGGCCGGGACCGGTTCCGGGTCCGAAACGAGCGTAACGGAGACCGAATCCATCCGGGGCAAGACCACCTTCCAGGACCTGCTGAACCTGGGCCTGCAGCAGGAAACCATCGAGCAGGTCATCGGCGGCCCGATGCCTGAACCCCTGACCCGCATCAACACCTACTGTGATGCACAAGGCCTGGACTTCGAGACCGTCAAGGAAGCGCTCCAGGTAGAGGTCGATAAATTGGGTGATTGAATAAAAATTCCCCGGCTCTTATTGAGCCGGGGAATGATTTCAACCTGCCTTGACGCCCACGATCTGGTCGATGATGCTTAGCAACACCCGCAGATTGGGAATGGACGGCGCTGTGGCGCTTGCCCCGCTGAACCAGCCACCATCTTTCTTCGATATTTTCAGGACGCCCTGATGGATCGAAACTTCCTTGACCTCGGCCCAGGGGTAGGTCTTCTTGCCGATCACGATCCCGCCCTTGCTGATGGCCACCGGGCCAAAGACAACCACCTGCCCGCTGTTGTAAAGCTGGCTGGCAGCCGCATAGCGGGAGGGGAAGGAACCATTCTCGATGGCCTGTGCCACTTGTTCCACGTTCTTGTAGGTATCCGACAGCGAGATGCGTTCGTTCTGCCGGTTGTAGATCGTGTAAACGTGGGTGGTTCCGGTGTAGATACCGTTGGTGTAATGGCGGGTCACTGCCGCAGTATAGGAGATCACATCTGTCCATAACCAGGTATGAACGCCCTTGCGGTCACGCACGGCAAAGCCGTTGTCATATACAGCCACGCCTTTATTCCAATTGTTATAAGCCGCCCAGCCGCCCAACACACCGAGAAGGAACAATACACCGGCAACCAGGAGGGGAGTGATGAGGTGATTGTCGATGGTAGCAGGGCCATTGCGCACGTAGGCAGTATACGTGTCATACAAGCCATACAGGAAAACCAGCACAGCCGCGCCCAGGAAAATAAAGAAAGCCACCAAGTTGCCCACCCGATTGATATTCTTGATGGGGTAATATCCTTTGGGTGCGCCCAGGCCCAACGTGGACCGGAAAGCATCAGGAATTTGAAGGGTCATGGTATCTCCTCGTAGCAAAAGACCGGGCAAGCCCGGTCAGGAATCCTTAGACAGGCGGCAGATTACGCCTGAGGATGGTGTACATACCGAGCGCTTTGTAGGCACCTTCAACCACACAGGTTGTCGGGTTATCCACAAGGTAAGCGGGAATACCAAGAGCTTTCGTAAGCAGTTTGTCGGTACCGCGCAACAACGCACCGCCGCCGGTAAGCGCCACACCCCGGTCGATGATGTCAGAGACGAGTTCGGGCGGGGTCTTTTCGAGCACGCGCCGGCAGGTCTCGATGACCAGTTTGAGCGGGTCCTGGAGCGCCTCGACGATCTCTCCCGTTGTCAATGTAACCGGGCGCGGCAAACCAGACACCTGGTCCTGTCCCTGGACCTCGAGGCTTTCTTCCTTGTCTTGCGGGATGGCGGCACCAATGCGAATTTTGAGCTGTTCCGCCGTGGCCGGGCCAATAATGACGCCGTATTTTTTGCGCACATAGGTAACGATGGCTTCGTCCAGTTGCAGGCCGCCGGAACGCATGGTCTCTGCTGCAACGATGCCGTACATCGAAATGACCGCCGCCTGCGTCGCGCCGCCGCCCAGGCAGATGACCATGTTCCCGGAGGGCGAGCCCACCGGCAGGTCCACGCCGAGCGCTGCGGCCAGCGGC
>CAZRCR010000132.1:0-5820 GCA_964598615.1 uncultured Anaerolinea sp. | reverse complement strand
CAGGCCAGGTTGCACAGGCTGGGCCTGCGGGTAAGCTGCGGCATCCGGCCCCACCAGGCGGTACTGGATACCATCGGTCAAATGCATCATGGAGACCACCGTCATATTGTGATCGGGCTTCTCCGGGCCGCTCGCCGTCAGGGTCCAGACATGGTCGCGGGCAGAAGAGATCAGGTCAGCGGGACTGCCGCGGAAGAGTAATCGCCCGTGGGCAAGGACTGCCATATCGCGGCAGGTCTGACCGATATCCTCGACGATATGCGTGGACAGAATCACGATCCGGTCAGATGCAAGGTTGACAAGCAGGTTGCGGAAGCGGATGCGCTCCTCGGGGTCCAGACCGGCAGTCGGCTCGTCAACGATGAGCAGCTTCGGGTCATTGACCAATGCCTGGGCTATGCCCACCCGGCGCTTCATCCCGCCCGAGAAACCCTTAACCTTGCGCCCGGACGCGTCGGCCAGGCCAACCAGTTGCAGTACCTCGTCCACGCGGCGGGAACGCGCCTGTGGATCGTCCATGCCTTTCAGGATGGCCATATAATCCACGAACTGACGGGCGGTCAGGTCGGGGTAGAGACCGAGTTCCTGGGGCAGGTAACCGAGCATGAACTTGACCGCCCGTTTGCCCTTCTCGCTGGACAAATCCAGACCATTCACGTCGATCCGTCCACCGGTCGGGTTGACGATTCCCGCCAGGATGCGCATCAGGGTGGTTTTCCCGGCCCCGTTCGGGCCGAGCAGACCGAACATGCCGGAACCGATTTCCAGGTCGATGCCATTCAGAGCGTGGACAGCCTTGCCGCCGACGCCATACGTTTTTGTGAGGGAAGTGATCTTGATCATTGCAAATCCTTTCTAGATGTATCGTTCCTGACGCCGGAGCAAAGCCCAGGCAGCCACGAGCAGTAAAGCGGTCCATACAACCACGGCGATTTCGTTCGAGGTCAGCCAGTCACAATCGGGGTAGGAAGCACGCATGAAAAACAGGAAGTAACGCGCCACCTTGTGGAATGCAAACACAGCGCGAAAGAGGAGTTCCACCAGCCAGAGCACGCCCACCAGCAGGGCCCCGCCCATCGGCTGCGCTCCCAACAGGGCGCCGGTCACGCCCAGCGCCATCAGGGCCAGGGTCGGCACAAGCCAGGCCAGCTGTACACCTCCCCACCAACTGCCCAACACCGCCAGGTCGACACCCATCGCCAGGCAAAACAATTGGAAAGCCCAGGCACTGATCGCCTGTATCCCCAGGATCATCCCCAGGCGTTCGAGCAGCATGCGGGAAGCCGGGACCGGAGTGGCGAAGCGCAGTTCGATGGCCGGGTCATCAAGGACCGCATAAGCTGCCAGGATACCGCCCATCAGCGGTACAACGAAGCCAAGATAGCCGCGCGCAACGGTAGTAAGCTTATCGGGCAGGAACAGGGACACGATGACGAACAGCGCCCAGAATCCGAGCGGGAACCAGAGCTGGTCCAGGCGGTAGGTCAACAGGGAATAACGCAGGGAAAAGTGTTTCATGGTTGATCCCTACGCGCGGCGGGACTTCTGCCCGAGGTACACGTACAGAGTGGACAGCGCCGCGAGAATGCACAGCGCCAGCACAACCAGATTGAGACTGGCATCCCAAGCCGTGTACTCAAGCTGGGCCGGTGAGATTGTCGGAAAGCCGCCAAAGAATCCCTGATAGGCTAACATCCCCCCTGCTGTAAGTAATGTACCGTTCAGCGTCGGGAAGAACTCCGGGCTGAGGAAGTTGCCCCAGAACCAGTACCCGACGAACAGGATCTGATAGACCCGCAGCGGCATGACCAGCGGACAGGCCAGCGAGAAAGCAATCACGAAGGCAAAGGCTGGCAGGGTGATCGTCAGCGAAGCCACCGGCAGGGCGTAGGCCAACTGCCAGGGAGCCAGTTTCAAGGCCGGAAGCAACACACCCAGGGCAATGATCCAGACGAAAACCGGCAGGAACAGGGAAGCCAGTACACCAGCGTACTTCCCCAGGATATAGGTGCCAAGGCTAAGCGGCGCGCTATTTTGCAATTCGCGCACACCCAGACGAAAATCACGCTGCATGCGATCCGCAGCCAGGATGCCGACCACGACGGGCAGGAAAACGTTGAACTGGAAAGCGTACTCACCGGCATACTGCCACAAATTCGCCAGAGCAATCACATTCTGCGGATTCACACGGGCAGGGTCATCGGAAAAAGGAAGAACCAGCGTGCCTGTATAGAACGCCATCAACAAGCCATAAGCAATCCACAAACCGGGACGGCGGATAGACATCTTGAACTCATGGCGTGCAAGATCGAAAAACTGTGACATGTTTCCTCCAGGAGACATACGTCTCCCAAGCAACTCAGAGAATTGGGTTTCGTAGTACAGGGAAAAGGCTGCCCTTACAGCGGACTGCGGACCAGCCGCGTCCCCGTCCGCCCGGATGACCAGAGAGCAGCCACCAGCAGCACCAGACCTGCGACCATGAGCATGAGCGGGCTGGCCCAGAATTGACGGTAAGCCTCCGCCAATGGAACCAACACGTTTGCCAGGGGACCAGATATCCAGGTTGGACGGACAAATTGTAGCAGCCACAGCCCATAAGCCGCCGCCACACTGTTGCCGGAACCGGTCCAGAGAGAGAGCAGGAGAGCCAGGGCCGGCAGGAACGTCATCGGACCGAGCCAGCCCAGGATGAGCTTCCACAACATATCGGACGGCATGATCAAAAGCAGGAAAAGGCTGGCGATCAGGGTCAACACCAGGTTGTACCCATGAACCAGCGCCAGACGAGCCAGCAACACCTTCCAGGGCGAGGTGGGCGTGGCCAGGGTCAATTCGCAGGCCGGGTCGTGATCCGGCCCAAAGATGGCCGCCAGGCTGGCAGCCGCCACCAGTGGGGCCAGATAACCGACAACGATGACCTTTTGTACCAGGAACGTGGCAACCACGCCCATGAACATCAAGATGGCAGCCGAAGGCCACATCTCGTGCCGCACCAGATACGCTTGAGAGAACAACAAGTTGACAGTCCGCAGAAGAGCGCGGCGGAACGATGACGGAGCGTGGACGCGATCGAGGGCGCGCTCGTCCGCCCCGGCCGGGGCATGGACCCGGGAACTGGTCGCCACAATCTCGGTCCCTACCGCCCGCCACAGGTCCAGGTCCACCCGGCAGGCCGCACAGGTTTCCAGGTGACGGTCCAACTCGGCGCGTTGCCGTTCGTCCAGTTGACCGGCAGCATACAACGGCAGCCAGTCTTCGTAACGTTGGTGAGCGTTCATCGTACTTCCTCCAGACCCTGGCGGGTCAGCGCCCCGCGCAGGCTGCGGCGAGCGTAACTCAGGCGGCTTTTGACCGTGCCCAGCGGCACGCGGCAGACCCGGGCTGCTTCTTCGAGACTCAGACCCTGGTAGAAAACCAGCTCGAGCACCGCCCGGTGTTCGGGCGAAAGCGAGCGCAGGCTGGTCCGCAGCCGCTCGGACTGTTCGTTCTGTTCGGCCTGTTGCTCGGGCGAGGGCTGCCCGGTCTCGAGCGTCTCTTCCATTTCGTCGGTAATCGGCTGGGAGCGGTGGCGCAGGGATTTGAGCGCCGTATGATGGACAATGCCCAGCAGCCAGGCCAGCAGGCGGCCTTCGCCCCGGAACTTGCGGGCCGATTTCCAGACCACGACCAGGGCATCCTGGACCACATCTTCGGCCTGGGCCGGGTCATCGGTCAAGCGCAAGGCATAGGCATAGAGACGCTGACCATAGGCCGCGTAAAGCTCGTGCATGGCTGCATCTTCCCCGGCAACCAGACGCCGCACCAGTGCGAGATCGTTGTCATTATTGATCATTGAGTGTGGGAGGCCGCAGCGGGCCTCCGCAGTCAAGTCTACCAGCATTTTTGCTCTCTCATACCTTATGTACCAGACAGAAAGAAAAAGGTTCAAAACTGGGTCTCAAGAGTACACACAGCAGTCCGCTTTCCCCCAGAAAAGAATGCCCCGGCTGAAGCCGGGGCAATTATGTCAATGTTCTTCTATTTTCGGTTTTGGCCTGCGATAGGGTATCAGCAACAGGAACCCAATGGCGATCAGCGCTTCACCGATCTGCACTCCTGTGGCCTGCCAGGGGCCAAAGAGCGGAATACGTGGCGGGATCTGTGTGCCAAAGCCGAACACATCTGCCATACCTGCAAACACAGCCACCACGTACCCGGTGGCCACCAGGCGGGAACCAATGTCAGCAGCAATGGTACGGCTGCCGTTGCGCCAGAAAGACATCAAACCGATATACCCGCCAATGCACATCACCGCCAATCCGATCAGGAAAACAGCAATCTGGATGAACCCCACCACAGGACTACGGTCGAGGCCGAACAAGGCTGGCCGCACCCCGATCAGGAAAACAAGCAAGCCTGTCAGGGTTAGTATCAAGCCGACGCGAATGCGCATCCGGGAAGGCAGACCTTCGGGTGCGAATTCGGGAGGCAAGGGAGTCGTATCAGATTCGGTCATGCGGGTAAATTCATTTCAAGATGCCGCAGCCAGTTCCCCCCCAGAACCGCTGCCACTGCATCCTGATTATATCCTTTCGCGGCCAGGAGGGGGCCAAGTTTTTGCAGGTCAGCAACAGTGTCGATGCCCGCCGGGACCGAATCCAGGCCAAACCCGCCGTCGAAGTCGCTGCCCAAACCTGCATGGAGGGCATCCCCGGCCATCTGGCAAATATAGTCGATCTGTGCGGCAACCGCATCCAAAGGCACATCCTCACGGCGGTCACCGTGCTTCCATTCCAGGTTCAGGAATTTATTGTACGGCACCACGCCGATGGTCCCACCCCGTTCGAGCAGACGGCGGATGACCGTATCCGGCAGGAGACGGTTGCCATCGTAGCCGGGCAATAGTACAGCCGCGTTGGCATGACTGGCAATAACCGGACCTTCATACCGGTCGAGCGACTGGAGCGCCGAGAGCGGGTCCATGTGACTGATATCGAGTGTGAAGCCTACACCAGCCATGGCATCGAGAAGTTCGCGTCCTTCGTCCGTGAGCGGACCCGGATCCCGTGTGCCGCCACAGAAGCGAGTGCCCGCCCAGGCAGGACCGATCACCCGCACGCCGCGCTCCCACCACTCCTCCAGTTCGGACGGTGTACGCACGCCTTCAGCCCCTTCCATCAAAGGCACGAGGCCCATCGGATGGCTCTCAGCGGACGCGTCGGCCCAATGAGACAGAACAGCTTCCATGTCCGCGCGGGAACCAACCAGGCGGAACTTGTCGGGGTGCTGGTCTGCCATTTTGTGATATACGTCCAGTTGGGCGCTGTACAGGCGATGGGCTTCTTCGAAATCACGGTAACGCTGGTTCTCCCAATCCCCCAGACTGCGGCGGATGGGTGTGACAAAAAGCGTGCCGAAGACCACGGCAGTGCGGCCACGCTGGTAATCGAGCCAACCCAGTAGGGTATCACCAGTATGCTGGGGAGCAATGGAACCAGTTTCGGCTTCGTGACGGCGCGTGTCCACCGCGGCACGGGTGTAATCCCGTCCGAAGTTCAGGATGTTATAAGCAATGTCTTCGTGGGCGTCGACGAGAAAGGGTAAAGGCATAGGAGGAAAAAAGCCCGGCTTCACGAAGAAACCGGGCTGTTTACTCTCTTATTTCTCGTCTTGGGGTTGACCGGTTCCGTCGAAGGTGACACCTTCGAGGTCGATCTGCTTCAGATCGAGGTCTTTGTAAGCACCGGAATCGACCTTGCGCAGGCTCAAGCCAATGCGGCGCTGGTCAGCATCAATACGGATGATACGCAGGGTAACCACGTCGCCTTCGTGCAGATT
>CAZRCR010000131.1:0-5838 GCA_964598615.1 uncultured Anaerolinea sp. | reverse complement strand
GGCATACAGATATACATCATTTCCGCAGCCAGGCTGTTCCAGCCCAGACCCATATCGTAGATTTCGTCCGTCATAGAATTCCTCCATCCTTCTGGTAGCGCTCACCCCAAGCAAGGATACAACATTCCGGCATGCCGGTCAACCGGTTTGGAACACAATCACATCCCGCTTACCAGATACCCGGCAGCAGGCGGTAACGCACCCGCCGGGCATACTCTTCGTAACCGGTCAATTCGGCCCGCAGGGTGCGGTCCTCGAGCGCCGTACGGACGATGAACAGGATGGCGCACAACCCGCCGGCAAGGATGGCCCACCAGGAAGCAAGAAGCACAGAAAGGCCCAGTTCGAACAGGATCGTAGCGGCGTAACCCGGATGACGGATATACCGGTACGGTCCGCCTGCCGCGACCGTATGGCCGCGGTCCGTCTGGATGCGCACCACCTGCGAGAAGAAGGCATTGGAGGCCATCGCCCGGGCGAACAGCGCCACACCCAGCAAGCAAACCACGAGGGCAACGATCTGCGCCACCAGAGGGAAGTTGTCCGTCCAGCCATGCCGCCGGTCCAATCCGGCCAGGATGTAGCGCGCCAACTCGGCGAGGCGAACGATGCTCAGGATGGCCCGGTCCCAGGCCTTGGCGTCCCTGGGAGGCGACAGGCGTTCCGCCATCAGGTCCGGACTGAGCCGGAAGATGACCGCATCGACCGCCGCGAACCAGACCAGCCACACACCGATGACCGCCCAGGCAGGCCACCAGTCCACCCGCCCGGCCGACCAGAACAGGAAAACCCCCGCAGCAACCAGGCTTATGATCTGACCCAGCACATAAAGCACAACGAGTTTCTTCATCATGCCCTCTCTTTCCCACTCACTATACAACCTTCCGGAAGCCCGGTCAACTGGCATGTACTTTCCCCACCCGCAAAGCAAAACCGAAGGACCGAGCCTGCGGCAGGTTCACTCCAAAGCGACTTCGACTTCCACGGTCACCTGATCCCCGATACCAACGTTCTCCGCCCTCTGGACGCTGACCCGAATGGGCACCACATAGCGTCCATCTTTGGGAAACAGGGACGTTTTCCATTCCGTGTCACCGATCCGGGCGCGGACCGGGATCACGCCCCAGCCATACGAGACGAGCGAGGCCACGGCTTTGATATTGGCGCTCTCTTCATCAGGGATGGCAACGAACAGATAAGGGGAGGGGCCGCGCCAGTAGAAAATTTCACCTTCAAATTCGATGAGCATAATTTCTCCTAAAAAAGGAGTGCGTCGCACCAAACGGGTGGATTTGTCCTGAAAACCAGCGGAATCCTCGGGTTGGGTTTTCCTGTCGAATCAGGTGCGACGCACAACCGCGTTATGGACCGCTCACCACCGTGACCGTGACCGGATCGCTGACCACACGTGACCCATCCGCGGCAACGGCTTCGGCGTGGAAGGTATGCTCCCCCACCGCAAGCGGCCACCAGGCCCGATACGGAGAAACGTCCACGGAGGCCAGCAGGACACCGTCCACCCACAGGGTGACGCCCGTCACGCCGGGGCCGGGGACGGCCTCCACCAGCAACTGCTGGGCAGCCGGGTCGAAGGTATCCACCAGTTTATAAGTCGTGTTGGGACGCGGCGAGAGCAGGATCAGGTCACCTTCGGCGGCAATTTTATCCGCGGTAGAGAAATCTGACAGGAGCAGCAGGCCGTTTGCACGCGCCCAGGGCCAAGCTTCCACCGGCAGGTCGAGCACAGTGACAGGGTAACGCCTCTCAATAGGGGTGGCGTCTGTGGCCGGCTGACCGGTGGCCGAGTCAAGCACGAGGGTGTGGTAGATATTGTCCGGCTCGGTGGGCTCCGTGCCATCGATGAACCACTCCAGCCGGGTATGCGGACAGTCCGCCGTGGGCAGCAGACCCGAAAGGTCGCAGATTTCCACCTGCACCAGTCCCTCCGGGCGGATGAAGTTCTGCTCCGGCTGGCCGCGCAGCAGGGTGCGCATGACCTCGTTCCAGATCGGCGCCGCGCCGGTCAGCCCGGTCACGTTGCGCATCGACTCGTACCCGGCATTGCCCACCCACACGCCCACCACAAGATCCGGGGTGTAGCCCACCGTCCAGTTGTCGTGGTAGTTGTTGGTAGTGCCGGTCTTGACTGCCACCGGGAATTCGAGCTTCAGGGTACTATTCAGGCCAAAGGCCAGGGAGCGCGCCTGGTCATCGCTGAGGATGTCGCTTAGGAGCCAGGCCACGCGCGGGTCGAGCACCTGCGGCTGGGCGATGGGGTCGGGCTGGTAGAGCAGGTTGCCATCGGTATCCCGGATGTCAAGCAAAATGGTATAGGCCGGATAGCAGCCTTCGTTGGCAAGCGTAGCATAGGCGGTGGTCAACTCAAGCAGGGTCATCTCCCCGCCACCCAGCGCCAGCGACAGGTCGTAATCGGTCTGGTCGGCCAAAGACTGGATGCCCAGTTCCTCCGCCAGGTTCACCACCGTACCGATCCCCGCATGGTCGAGGGTCAGCACCGCCGGGATGTTGAGCGAAGCCGCCAGCGCGGTGCGCACGGAGACCGGTCCGTGCTCGCGGTCATCGTAATCCTGCGGGGTGTAGGGTTGGCCGTCGGCGTTGAGAAAGGTGGTGGTCACGTCGAGGATGGGGGTGGCGGCTGTCCACGGTGAAGCAGTTTCCGGGTCCAGCACCGCGGCGTAGAGGAACGGCTTGAATGCCGAGCCGGGCTGACGGCGCGCTGTCGCCATGTCGATCGCCCCGTGAATGGCCTCATCGAAATAGTCGGCGCTGCCCACGAAGGCCAGTACCTCGCCCGTCTGCGGGTCCATTGCCACCAGGGCGGCGTTGTTGACGCGCCGGTCGAGCACCGGGTCGGACTCGGCATAACGGTCGAGGGTGTGCTGGATGGCGGCCTCGGCGGCCTGCTGGGCATCGAGGTCGAGCGTGGTGCGGACGACCAGCGCCGTGTTCGGGTCGAGCAGGCCACTGGCGTAAAGCCGGTCGAGTTCGGTCTGCACAAGCCAGGTGAAATGCGGGGCCAGGATGGGATAGGGCGAGGGGTTGTAAGAGAGCGGATAGTTCTCGGCCTGCTGGCGTTCGTCCGCAGAAAGGAAACCCTGTTCCTCCATCAAGCCAAGCACCACAAGTTGGCGCTGGCGGGCGGCATCGGGGTCGGTGTAAGGATTGTAGAGCGAAGGGGCCTGCGGCAGACCGGCCACCAGGGCACACTCGGCCACGGTCAGGTCGGCGGCAGGCTTGCCAAAGTAGGTTTGAGCCGCGGCTTCCACGCCGTAGGCCATGCCGCCGTAGTAGGTCTCGTTCAGATAGAAAGCCAGGATCTCATCCTTGGAGAGTTTGCGGGTCAGTTCCCAGGCCAGCACAGCCTCGCGCAATTTGCGCCGCAAGGTACGCTGGCTGACTTCCTCGCCGAGCAACAGGTTGCGGGCCACTTGCTGGGTGATGGTGGAGCCGCCCGCAATGGTCTCACCGCCGGTAAGATTGATCCACACGGAGCGCAGGATACCGCCCAGGTCCACGCCGGGGTGGGTGTAAAAGTTCTTGTCTTCCACGGCAATGGTGGCGTCCTTCAAACACTGCGGGATGGACTCAACGGGAAGCACAACATGCCGTCCGCTTTCCTCAGGCAGGACCTCGTAAAGCAGGCGGCCGTCCCGGTCGGTGATGCGGACACTGGGCCGGTAGAGCGCTTCGGAGGGGATTTCCGCCGCTGGCAGGTCCCAGAACACGCTGGTGAGCCAGACAGCAACGAGGAGTATCAGTCCCCCCAGGATGGCGAAGAAGATATTCAGGCGGGTTTTCTTCACAAAAAGATTATACCGCGCAGGGAAAAATGCTATTTGTCACCAACGGCGAATGCCATTCCGGCTGGCGCTATCAGGTACAAGACGCTCATCATAACCATGCAGTTTTAGTTCTGCATCGAGATAGAGATATGCGTTTTTCACTGCCAAAACGATGATGATCAGTTTTTCCCCTTCAAGGAGAGAAAGATTGACCCCAAATTGAATGTTGAATAGCCAAGGCGCGATCGCCAAAAAACCGAGCAAAAAGGCAGGAAGAATACTTATCCTTTGATTGATCTTATTTAGATAATTTTGGGTTCCCAGTGAAGTTACACCCGGAATACTTCCTCCTATCAATCTTAATCTTTCACCATACCGGTTTTCCTTGAACTCCGAATCCGAAAAATAGAAGGTAAAAAACACAACACAAAGGAAAGCCACCGGCCCGAAGAAAATGCTGTTTCCACTGAACATATCAATAATCCAGGCCGCTGCAGCTTGGAGCCAGTGAACATTAATACATGTCAGCAAGGGAGCATAGAACGTTGTCAATGCGAGAATGAATTGGCTTCCCAGCAACCCATCTTCGCCGGTGGTTATAAAAATCGGGAGAGTACCCTTCACTGGCATACCCGTCCGTGTGCCCACTCGCCTTCCCGGATAAAACACAGGAATATCACGCTTTGCTCCCAAAAAGTGCACTACAACCCAAATACAGGTGAAAAAAAGCAAGAAATATATAACCAATGGGCCAACCACAGCGAGGATTTCTTGTCGTTTTTCAATGCCATTTGGCATCTGTAGGATTTGCCATACCGGTTTTATTAATCTTGAAATTTCGGTCGGCAACTGCGCGATCAAATTGCTAGCGAGCAAAATGAGATTCCCCGAGCGCTGAATTCCATACTCATCGATCAATTCCGCAATCCAGACAGCAAAAAAGGAACCTGCCGTCAGGAGAATGATCGTGGAAGCAACGAACAGAGATGGAATTCCTATCGTGTTATTTTCCAATAAGAAGAATCTCCCCTCACAATTGGGGGAAATAAGAAACAAGAATAGGAATGATTCAAAGATGGCAACCGGGATGGCAAGATAATAATTCCAGCGAATCATATCCTTTCTCATCTGCCACGAATCTTCCTCAAGTCTTTGCCGCAGACGGGGGATGAGCGGTACCAAGGTTGCAAGCACCACCGATGTCAGGTTGAAAGGGAATAGGCCCAGCGCCAGGATGGAAACCCGCATCAAAGAACTCCCGGAGAGCATGCTCAAAAAATCCACCAAAGTGTTCAAACCGCTCCCGGGAGCGATATTCTGCCTGATAAGATCAGGGGTTGTGGCAATCCCTGGCAAAGGGACGAACAGGAGGAAGCGGTACAACCCCACCAGCGCAAGGGTAATGAAAATCTTCCTGCGGGTGTCCTGGAATTTCAAAATATTATGGAACGAACTTTTTCTCTCGAACATGAAACCCCTCCGTTACATCCTGCGGCAGGGACTGTTGAAACCGACGCGATAGAACCAACCTGATGTCCTGTCAACCAGGCAAAACGTTGAATGATCCGTGGTGAATGACTTACTTTCGTTCCCAAATGATGTTCATCCCCTCACGCTCCCCCAAAGCAAAGCGCAGCAATTTCACTACTTCGGGCTGTTGTCCATGTGTCTCCCAAAACTCGAGCAACAGTGGGGTAATGGCATAATCTTTATCATCAATTCCCTCCTCTTCCAGCTCATTGATCAGGAATTGACAGTCTTCTTCGCTCACCAAACCAATGAATTTCCCGGTATCTTGATCAGAAATTTGAATCATATGCATCTCCTGGTATGGATTTGGTTGTTCGAAACTACATCACGCAGTACGTTTGCCGACCAAGTCAATTTTTCCCTTTTCTCAAAGACCCTTTGCCAATCCTCCTGAAATTCATTGTACAGGATTCCTTACCCCGGTTCAAGAACTTTTCCGGAGGAGCCAGCAGCCTTGATCATTGCAAATGCATCTTCCCCCGAATGAGTCAGTTGCCCGACAAAC
>CAZRCR010000130.1:0-5852 GCA_964598615.1 uncultured Anaerolinea sp. | reverse complement strand
CCCCTGTTAACGACGAACTCGAGCAGATAGCTGAAGCCAAGGCGGAGGCCCTCGCCGAAGCTACCATTCGCCCCGAATCCCCTCTCACTGAAACCGTTGCCGAAATTCGTGCCCGTGAAAACAGTGTCGAGATAGTGTTTCCAGAGAAGCGAGAGGATTTCTGGAAGCTCGTCAAGAAGCAGCTCGGTTACGATTGGTCGGGTTCCACCTGGAAGCGTGTCCTGTCCGACACCAACGGCACTCCCGCCGACCGGGCAGCCGAGGCCGGGAATCGTTTTCTTGCCGCCGGATTCATCATCCGCATCTTCGACCCGGCCATCCGTGAGGCTGCCGTCAACGCTTCCTTCGAACAGGAATGCACCCGCTGGATATTCGCCCGCACGAAGGGAGAGTATACGGGCTGGTTTGCGGTTAATTGGAAGGGGCGCGATGAGCGCCTGTTCAGCGCCGCACGACGCCTAAAGGGAAGTAAATACGACAAGCCATCGGTTGTTGTCCCTCCGGAGCAGTTCGACGAGGTCCTCGACTTTGCCGGTATGTACGAATTCCGCCTCACCGCCATGGCACAGGAACTGGTCGAGTGTACCCGCCGCCTGCGCGACTCCGCCCTGACCGCCACGCCGATAACTCCTGAAGATCATCTCCCACCTGTTCCGGGCGAGAAACCGCCGAAGCTGGTCGTTCCGGAAAACATAGAGGTCGCCGATGAATTCAAGGACTGAGCTCATGAGCCAGCAGCGGGCGGCAGTGGCCAAGATGTTGCCGACCCGCATCGGCGCTCTGTTCATGGAGATGGGCACCGGCAAGAGCCTCACAGCCATCCAGTTGGCGGTCATCCGCCAGGACAAACTTGACCACGTGATCTGGTTCTGCCCGGTGTCGCTCAAGGAAACTGTCAGATACGAGATCCTCAAACACACCGACTGCACACCGGCCGATGTGTGCATCTTTAACGACAAGACCAGCGAGCGCACCATTCCGATTTGCCGCTGGTACGTGGTCGGCATCGAGTCCATGAGCTCCAGTCGCCGCGTGATTTGCGCCGTCAACAAGCTTGTCACTGAGCACAGCATGGTCATCGTCGACGAGTCCAGCTACATCAAAGGCCACCGGGCCAGCCGCACCATGCGCATCACCCACATTTCCGGGCGGGCGCGCTACCGGCTCATCCTCACCGGCACGCCAATTTCCCAGGGCGTTGTTGACCTGTTCAGCCAGATGCGTTTCCTGTCATCCAAGATTCTGGGCTATCAATCCTTCTATTCCTTCGCCCGCAACCATCTTGAGTACCACGAGCGTTTCAAGGGTATGATCGTGGAGAGCCACAATACCGAATACCTGGCAGCGAAGATCAACCCCTACGTCTACCAGGTCACCAAGGACGAATGCCTCGACCTGCCTGACAAACTCTATGAGCGCCGCTATTTCGGCATGTCCGGCGCTCAGTTGGTGGCCTATGAGCAGGCCAAACAGGAGATCCTCTTGGAGTGCCCGGATGATGACTGGGACAGTGTCACTATTTTCCGGCTGTTCACCGCCTTGCAGCAGATTGTCTGCGGTTTCTGGAACTGGAAACCCAAACGGGCCAGAGAGATGCAACGTCACCGGTTTCCGCATTACCGGGTAGACTTGCTTATGGACACTGTCACCAGCATCCCCCCGAATGAAAAGGTTATCATCTGGGCAAAATATCTGTATGATATCGAGGCTATTTCCGCTGCATTGACGGAGAAATTCGGCGAAGATTCTGTCGCGCGATACCACGGCCGTCTCAACGAGAAAAAGAGGGCCGCCCAGGTCGAGCGGTTTCGCGGTGAGGCTCGTTTCTTCCTGGCTACTCCCAGCTGCGGCGGACACGGCTTGACCCTCAACGAGGCCCACTATGTTGTTTTCTACAACAACGGTTTCAAGTATTCCGAACGCCTCCAGGCTGAGGACCGCTGTCACCGCATCGGACAGACCCGCAAGGTGGTCTATATCGACCTGGTGTGCGAGAAAAGCATCGACGAGCGCATCATGACCGCCCTGGACTGCAAGGGAGACGTGGTCGAGGAATTCAAGCGGGAAGTGGACAAGGTTAAGAACAGAAGGGAGCGCCTGCGTAAGTTGGTGGAGGCGTTATAACACCTGCTATAGCACTTGCAACAGGCCATCCGGGCCACAGACACGGAGGAGAACAATGACGAAGACCACACATGAATTCCAGCTTCAAAAATCCGACGTTTTGAAACAATTTGAGGACGATAAACGCGAGGTGGCTGAAAGCCGTGGTTTCCTCACCCTGGAAATGGGCAAGTACGTTGAGGAGCGCGGAGAAAAGTTCGGGATATTCGGCAATACCGTCTACTGGCTCCTGGGTCACGAGGATGAAGAAATAGCTTTTCTGCCTGCGGTCCTTCCCAACGGAGAGCTATGGGCGGTCTGGCCCGACGAGGGCAGCTATGGAGTAGGTGTTGCGCATCTCAGCTACCTCAAGAAGCGGGACCGCGAAACCATCATCAAAACAATCCCCCGCTACATGACATTGGCTGAGTTCGAAAAGTGGCGCTCTGAGCCGGTTGTCCATGCCGGCACCCAAGCCGCGGCGGTTCGCGCCATAGGGTTGGATCCTGTAGCCATGGGCGGCAAGGTAATCGACGGACAGGTCTTCAAACCCGATGCCTGCGCGGATGCGCGCGGCGAATGCGCCAGGTGTGGAAATCCCGGCGTCTGGATTTCCGGCGCCGGAGAATACCTGTGCGCCCGGCATCAGGATGATTACTGATGCCAATTTTCATCGGACTCGATAATGCGCGGAAAACGGCGGAGATAGCCGCATACGCCGCCGCCAACGGCATCGACAGGGTTTATCTCTTTTACCCGGAAAAATTCCCGCTCGAATACCCGGGCGCCCGCCTGGTCGAATACCGGGAAATCATCATGTACCGGACATTCTATCCGCTCCTGGAGGAGATAAACCCATCCTCCCTGCTGGTGTTCAACGAGTGCCTGCGCACCCAAAACCGCGGCGAACTTACCTACAACTGCGCCCACCACTACTGCAACCAGACCCCGCACAAGATTGTCTTTGTGCAGTTCCCGTTCATCGAGGATCCTCAGGACTTCATGATCCTGCTGGACCTGCTGGACAAGGGGCGTTACAAGGGTAAATCCTTCGACTGGTCCTTGCTTGCGGAAGAGCGAATCATCTGCAACCGCATCCCGTTGACGGCGCAGGCCATCCCAGTGCCTGTCCCGCCGAAGGCTGGAGCCGAATACGATAAAAAGAAAAAGGACCTGTTCGACAACCTGGGGGAGTCCGACCCCGATACCATTCCCCGGCAACTTCACGTTTGGGCTGGCAGATACAAAAAAGGCTCCATTTTTCCGGGCCAACGGTACGTGGCCCGGAACGACCGCTTCAAGCTGCCTAACGTAGTCACCTACAAAAACGTTGCTTCCGGCGAGGAATACGTCATTGTTGACTTTCCTCACCGCCGGATCGATTTCTGCGATTTCCTGAAAACCACCGGACAGCGCCGGATCGAGTTTCTCTGCACGCAGTTCAAGGTCGATGCCTATTACCGTGACTCGCTGCACGCCTGGCTCTATCGCCTGGAGGAGTTCTATGCTCAAGCAGGTTTACATCAATAGCGACGTCCTGACCCAGACCAGGAAGCGTATCGCATATATTTTTGACGAATTCGAAAACATTGTCGTCTCCATCTCAGGAGGCAAGGATAGCACGGTACTCGCCCACTTTGCTCTTGTCGAAGCCAATCGCCGGGGCCGCAAGGTCGGCATGTTCTTTCTGGATGAAGAGGTGGTCTACGAGTCGACCGTCGAGCAGGTCGATTACCTGATGAACCTGTTCCCGGAGAACACCATCCGGCTCTGGTTGCAGCTGGAATTCCGCCTCACCAACGCCAGCAGCCTGACGGAAGGGCAGTTGATATGCTGGGAGTTCGGCAAGCACAAGATATGGATGCGGCCCAAGCGTGCCGACTCCATAAAATTTCCGCCCTGGGACCGGGAGAAGGAAACCATCCGAGACAAAAACAAGGGTTTCGGCTTCTACGACGCCCTGGAGAACTTTCAGAACTCCCGACGCGACACGGCGTTCCTGGTTGGCCTGCGAGCCACCGAATCACCCAACCGCTGGCGGACGGTCTCCAAGAATCCCGGCTACAAGGATATTCTCTGGTGTACGCGGCTGAAGCATGGTAATGCCTCCTTCTATCCCCTCTACGATTGGAACTTTCATGACATCTGGAAGTACATCTATGACCAAAAATTGAGGTACTCGAAGATCTACGACTACATGCACAAAAAAGGCCTTGGTCTCCAGGAGATCCGGGTCTCCAGCCTGATCCACGAAAAATCGTTCAAGGCCTTGGTGGAGCTGCCCGAGTTCGAGCCGAAAACCTACGACCGCCTGCTTAACCGGGTCAAAGGGATAAGCGTCGGCAATCTCTACGGCAAGGACAACCGCATGCTGCAGGTGACCAAGCTGCCGAAAAACTTCAAGTCCTGGCAGGCTTACCGTGATTTCCTCCTGGGCACCTATCCGGACCCTGAGAAGAAAACCATCTTCCAGCGGCGGTTCTCCCGCCAGATGGACAATCGCTACACGGCCCGGCAGCAGTGCCGCCAGTTGGTGCTCAACGATTACGAAAACAATCTGCCGGTCGACAATAAGCCCGATCCTCGTGAGGCGGTCATCGAAAAATGGAGAAACCTGTTATGAAAACCATTGCCAGCCGCAAAGGTGACATTTCCCTTCCTTGCTTGGATGTGAAGATCGTCCCGATAGAAATGGTTGTTGCCAACAACTACAACCCCAACAACGTGGCAAAGAACAACATGCTGCTGCTGGAGGAGTCTATTCTCTCCAACGGATTCTGTTTCGCGGTTGTCACCATATGGGATGACGATATGGAAAAATACGTCATCATCGACGGGTACCACCGCTACCAGATCTTCCGCGATTATTTCCAGGCGGAGGAAGTGCCCATCATCGTGCTGGACCACGACATCTCCCAGCGCATGGCCGCCACCGTCCAGTTCAACCGGGCGCGCGGCGTCCACCAGGTGGAGCTGATGGGAGACCTGGTCCGGGCGCTGGTGGAGCAGGGCGTACCTGACGACGAAATCTCGCAGCGTTTGGGGATGGAATTGGAAGAGGTTTTCCGTCTGAAGCAGATAACCGGCATTGCCGACCTGTTCAAGAACCAGGTCTATTCCCGCGCGTGGGAGATGGTGGAGGTGCCGGATGTCGCATGATTGGGAATACGGCGGAGCGTATCTTCTGCATCCCATGGAGGGTAAACGGGTCACATTCGAGGATGGCAGCATTGTCCAGGCTCACGACATCTTCAACCCACTTCCGGGGTTCATGTCTAACGCGGACCTGCTCTTCGTTGACCCGCCCTGGAACGTCGGTAATCTCAACTCGTTTTACACCAAGGCAGGCCGGGAGCCCAACCACCGGGACTTCAGCAGGTTTTATCAGCGTCTCTTTACCTGTATCGCCAAAATCAAACCGCGGACCTGCTACGTGGAAATCGGCAAGGACTACCTGGGGGAATTCCTGGTTGAGATGAAGCGCCTGTACCCGCGAGTCACCTTTTACAACTCCACCTATTACCACCGGCCGGAAAATGTCTGCTATGTCATTCGCGGCGGACAGAAACGCCGGAAACTCCCCCTTGAAGGTCTTGATGAGGAGAAGGTCATCGAATGGGTCTGTCGCAATGAGGATTTCGATATTATCGGAGATCTCTGTATGGGTCGCGGCCTCGTGGGCGCTTATGCCCATTCCGCCGGGCGCCGTTTTGTCGGGACCGAATTGAATCATCGCCGGCTGGCTGTGT
>CAZRCR010000129.1:0-5865 GCA_964598615.1 uncultured Anaerolinea sp. | reverse complement strand
GGCTCTCGGTTGTTCTGGTATTGCTGGCCTACGGCGCTTATTTCCTGATGAAACACCGCAAAACCCAACGCGCACACTAACTAGAGAAAGGGAAAATGAAATGTTCACAGTCAACAGATTCTTGGCAGTAATTCCTGCCTATAACGAGGCGGAACACATCGAACGGGTCGTAAAAACCGCCCGCCGTTACGTCCCCGTACTGGTGGTCGATGATGGTTCACAAGACGAGACCGCCCGGCTGGCCGAAGCCGCCGGAGCCGAAGTGCTGCGACAAACTCCCAACCAGGGAAAAGGCTTGGCGTTACGGACGGGGTTCCTGCGTGCCCTCGACCTGGGCTGTGAAGCCATCGTCACTCTGGACGGTGACGGTCAGCACAACCCGCAAGAGATCAACAAATTCCTGCAAGCGTACCATGCCTGCCAGGCCGACCTGATCATCGGCAAGCGTGACTTCACCCGGATGCCGTTCAGCCGTCGTCTGGCAAATACCACCGGACGCTGGCTCTTCACCTGGGCTATGGGCCAGTCCATCCCCGACAACCAGTCCGGCTATCGCCTGCTCAGCCGCAACTTCATGCAAGCCCTGCTCGACAGCGACGAAAAGGGCTTTGAATTCGAAGTGGAAATGTTGGAGGTCTGCCTGAAACGTCATTTCAACCTGGAATGGATTCCCATTCAGACGATCTATTCAGGAGAAAGCAGTCACATCCACCCGTTGGCACACGTGGCCAACTTCCTGCGTATTGTATGGATCACGCGGCAGAGAATGCGGCAACCGCTGGCCCAGTTGCATCTTTGAAAAAAACATTGCTAAAATCGGCCAAGTAAAGACCGATCACGTTCCGGGTTGCATGCGAGCTCGATTTTCAATACAATTACAGAAACGCCTGATTCCAAGGAGAGTGCCATGACCGAACCCGAACGCGCCGCGCTGGAACATATCCGCCGAGTGGTGGACTCTGTCATTGGGGAAGCTTCCGTCTCGACATCCATTCCGCCCCAGGGGAGTACCGCATCGGCTACGCTTCTGCCTGTCCCTTATATATCGCAACTGGGCAGCGGAGCCGACCAGTTCAACAACGATTCCGGCGCGGCGTGCGGGGTGATGCTCGTGCGCGCCTATACGGACAAAACCATCACGCCGAACAGTTTCTTCACTCAGAGCGGACAGACCACCGACACATCCCTGTCCTTCACCTACATTTCCAATGCCCTGAATGCCAACGGGGTGACTGTCGAACTGCGCACCAGCCTGAAACTGAGCGACCTGGCGCTCATCCTTTCATCCGGACGTCCGGCCATCCTGCTGGTCAAACAGACCATTCTAAAGGATGCCGGCCTAACTCCAGAAAGTTACACAGGGCCACACTATCTGGTGGCAGCTGGACTGGATGTGGCAAATGTGTATGTGCACGACCCCTTACGCAAGGATGATAGCGGCCAGGGACAGGCCATCCCCTGGATGACACTTTACCAGGCCTGGACGCAGGCCCAAGGATATCAACGTGCCGCCCTGGTGCCGCGCATCCAACTCCTGCGCCGGGTACGAGTGACAGCAGCCACACTCAACATCCGTGCCGATGCATTGGCCACGGCGGCCATCAGCGGCAGCGCCAAACTGAACGATGTTTTCGAGATCACCACACAAAAGAATGGCTGGGGAAAGATCAGTGAGGGGAAGTGGATCAATCTGAGTTATGTGGCAGACCTGTAGCCTGGTCCATGCCGCCAAACGGTAGCAGCTAAACAAAAACGCCCTTCAACAGGGCGCTTTTTCTGCCGAGAAGCGGAATATACATCTCACGGGAATTACGAACCGGCAAAAGAAAACACCCCTTGCCGGGGTGTTTGAGCGGAGAGGGCGGGATTCGAACCCGCGAACCTTTGTGGGTTACACGCTTTCCAAGCGTGCGCGCTAAGCCAGCTACGCGACCTCTCCAAACTGAGCGGGCGGAATTATACCACAAGCAAAAAAATTGGGCGGCAAATTTCTGCCGCCCCAAGAACAGGCTATCTCGAATTTTGCGTCTTGCCGTTGGCCGGTTTCCCGCCGGCATTCGCCAGAGGGCCGGTCTTCTTTTTCTGCGGCAAGGGAATATCACGCGGCGTGAGCAGTCCCCAGCGCGAAGCGCCCAGATAGAGGATTTCCAGGATCAGGTCTTCGTAGGAGATACCCTGCGCCTTGGCTTGCAGGCACAGATCGCTATAGTTGGGAGTCAGGCCGGGCAGGGTGTTGATTTCCAGCAGACGCGGATTGCCATTCTCATCCAGGCGGATGTCGGTGCGGGAAACGTCGAGCGCGCCGAGAACCACATGGGCCCGGTACGACAGGTGATGCAGTTTTTTGGTCAGTTCGGGATCGATTGGAGCCGGACAGAGATAGTCCGGGGCGCCTTCGGAACCGACCGACTGGGCCTTGGCTTCCAGGCCATATACACCTGGCGTAATCGAACGGGAACTATCGAGTTCCAGAACCGGGAAACGCAGGAACCCATCCTTCTCATACCACTCGGGATGACGGGAGTACAGCACCGTATCGAAGCGTCCCATCACGCCGCAGGTGAATTCACGTCCCGGCAGGAACACTTCCACAAGGGCTGGTTGGTTATAAACGCGGATCACGTATTCGGCGCGTTCGCGCAGTTCAATCTCGTTGTTGACAATGGCCTTGGCATCCACACCCATGCCGGTCCCTTCACGAGCCGGCTTGACGAAAAGCGGGAACTTCATTTCCGGGCGCAGGGGTTCATCCCCAAAGGTAAACTCCTGGAAGGGGGCTACTGGCAGGTTGCGGTCACGCCAGAGACGCTTCGTCAATGTTTTATCCAATGAGATGGCATTGGTCAAAACGCGCGAACCGGTATATGGGATTTTGAACATTTCCAGCAAGGCTGGTGTTTGGGCTTCGCGGGCATCGCCCCCCAACCCTTCGGCGATATTGAAGCAGATATCGGGCTTTTCTTTCTGCAGGGCATACGGCAGGTTGCCATCGGCCTGGATGAAAATGGCTTTGTGTCCATCCGTCTCAATGGCAGCCCGAATATGGTTGATCGTTTCTATATAGTCGTAGTCCGCGCCGGCATCTGGCGGTACATCCGGCGGGAGGGGTTTATCGTGCTCCTTGATATTGGCAAGCACGGCCACCCGCCACGGACGAGCCGGACGCGGGTGGGAACTGGGAGGTTTTTCGTTATTTTCCTTTTCTTGCACAGGGACAGTCATCTTATCGCCTCAGAATAGTGGATTTTTGCGGTGCGTAGTATACGATATTATCGCAGATTGACAAGGGAAGTGCGAATATTTTAAGGGGATTGTTATGCACCCTTTGAAATACGTTTTTCCTTCAAAAACGTTCCCCGGCGCGGACCTGTCAACTGCCGCGCAGCAACCGGTCGAGGTCCGCGAACGCCACGCGCGAGGTCAGGTCAAGGCTGAGCGGTGTAACCGCCACCTCCCTGCGCACCCGCAACACGTACACATCGCTATCCGGTTCGCAATCCAGGTTGGCATCCAATTTGTAATGAACCCGCTTGGGTTCATCCCAGGACTCGCGTTCCGGAGCAATCGGCATGAAATAATGCTGGCGCGAAAGCCGCGTCACCTGCCAGGGCGTGGAAGGCGTGGCATCGTTGGGCACATCCACTTTCAACAGATCCACATCGCGAGGCATCTTCTTCTCGAGCAACAGACGAGCGAAATAATTGGTAAAGTAGGCGGCCACCGAAAAATCGACATCACTGGCATACGAATGGTGGTTGGCCGGATCCGTCTCGAGTGACATCGCCAGGGAAGGGATACCCATCCCCGCGGCCTCCATGGCCGCCCCTACTGTACCGGAGATCGTGATGCCTGAAGCCACATTCTCCCCATAGTTGATGCCAGATACTACCAGGTCGGGATAACGCGGCATGATCTCCAGAATACCGTGCAACACAGCCTGTGCCGGACTTCCTCCCACAGCATAGACCGTCCATTCTTTTCCGCATACGTTCAGGACCTCAGGCTGGATGACACCATCCGAAGTATGGGGCAGACTGCGTCCCATCCCCGAGGATTGTTCGCGCGGAGCGGCCACAGTCACATATCCCAGGTCCGATAACGCTTCGGCTGCAGCCCACAGGCCTGGCGAACGGATGCCGTCGTCATTGGTCAAAAGGATTTGAATCTTGTCCATGCGTCTCTCCCGAAAAGCAAAGGAGCGGGGATATCCCGCTCCGCTGGCGCCCCTTGCGTGACTCGAACACGCGGCCTTTTGGTCCGCAACCAAACGCTCTAATCCACTGAGCTAAAGGGGCACTGGTTTTTAAGCGGGGCAGATTGTAATCGAGAATCCGGCGCTGGTCAAGAGACCTTGACAAACCGGATTGGGCAGGTAGAATAGTTGCGGCGCAAGCCCTATTTTATTTTCGCTCCAATAAGTGTAAAAATGACACTAAACCTGCATCCTGATATTCTCGAAACAATACAGCGTGCCCTGGCAGAAGATATCGGCCCCGGCGACGCCACCACCGACAGTATCATCCCTGCCGATGCAATCATGCGCGGCCAGATCATCGCCAAACAGGACGGCGTCATCGCCGGGCTGGATGTGGCGACTGCGGTCTACGACGCTGTGGACGGGGAGATTGACTTCCAGCCTTGCGTGGATGAAGGCGCACGCGTGACCAACCGTCAGGTGCTGGCGCTCGTCTCCGGGCGGACCCGCAGCCTGTTGACCGCTGAACGGACCGCGCTCAACTTCCTCGGGCGGATGTCGGGCATTGCCACGCTGACACGTCAGTTCGTGGATGCAGTGGCCGGGACGAAGGCCGTCATCCTCGACACGCGCAAGACCGTCCCCGGCCTGCGCATGGCAGACAAACTGGCCGTCCAACGCGGCGGCGGGCAGAACCACCGCATCGGCCTGTACGACATGATTCTCATCAAAGACAACCACATCGATTACGCCGGGTCCATCACAGCCGCGGTGACGCGCGCTCGGTCCGCACATACCGGGCTGGAGGTCGAGGTAGAGGCGCGCACACTGGACCACCTGCGGGAAGCCCTGGCGCTGGGAGTGGAACGCATCCTGCTCGACAATATGTCGCTGGAGATGATGACCGAGGCGGTCAAGATAAGAGATGAATTCGTAGGGGCGACTCGCGAGTCGCCCCTACAGAAAATGCCCTTGCTGGAAGCCTCCGGCAACGTCACGCTGGAGACTGTGCGCGCCATCGCCGAAACCGGCGTGGACTTCATCTCGTCCGGGGCATTGACGCATTCAGTGAAGGTATTCGACGTAAGTTTTGATTACATCGGGTAGGGGCAAGGCCTGTCCCTGCCCTGGGCGACCATAAAGGTCGCCCCTACCTAATACCGGTAAGGAGATTTGATGAACAGTAACGAAATGTACGAAATGCTCAAAAGCAAACTCGGCAAGATCGTGCCAGACGTGGAACTGCGCTACAAGGCCGAGATTGCTGTGGAGATCAACGCACTCAAGCAGGAACGCAACGCCGTCATCCTGGGCCACAACTACATGGAACCGGCCCTGTTCCAGTCCATCCCGGATTTCACCGGCGACTCGCTCGACCTGTCGCGCAAAGCCGCCCAGACAGACAAGGACGTGATCGTCTTCTGCGGTGTCAAGTTCATGGCCGAGACAGCCAAAATATTGAACCCAACCAAGACTGTGCTGCTGCCTGCCGCCAAGGCGGGCTGCTCGCTGGCTGAATCCATCACAGCGGAGGATGTGCGCACCCTGAAGGCCAAATTCCCCGGCGTGCCGGTGGTGACCTACGTCAACACCTACGCGGACGTGAAGGCCGAGTCCGACATCTGCTGCACATCCGGGAACGCGGTGGCAGTGGTTGAGTCGCTGCACAC
>CAZRCR010000128.1:0-5875 GCA_964598615.1 uncultured Anaerolinea sp. | reverse complement strand
GACGAGGAGCGCCTCGTTCAAGTCGAACTGTTCTTTGCGGCGTGAAGTGGTCGTTTTTTTGCTCATAGGGTCGACTCAAAAAATAGGGTGGGGGAAAAAGGAGAAAGGGGCCATCCGAAGACAGCCCCGCCGGACATCACAAAGGATGCCCAGGAAGGGTAGGGGTCTGGATTGTAAAGGTTCAGAACGGGCTGCCGGGCGCCAAGAGCGGCGCTGGAGCAGACCCGGAAGCGTTCAGATCAGGGAGGCGGGTAGCCTCCCTGACAGAACCGATCGGTTGAACCGAGACTAAGCTGCGACCGGCTGGTGGCCGTTGGAGCGGATCTTCACCAGGGTAGCAGCAGCCTTTTTCAAGGCTTCCTTGGCGGGGTCGCCGGTGGCAACCATCTGCTCGGCGTACCACTGGACAATGTTCAGAGGCTGGTCGCCCAGCTTCTGTCCCTTGCGGTTGCCGACCTGGATGATGAATTCTTCCACGGTCGGGGTCGCAGCCGGTTCACTGGAGATCTCTTCGATCTCTTCTTCGCCGGCGGGATGCACGGGCGCCGCATCATCCTGCTTGATTGCCGCGGGTTTCGCCGCTGTTGATGCAGGTTTCTGGGCTGTGGCCGAAGCGGCTTTCGCCGTTGTCTTCACGGTCTTGTGGGACCGTTTGCCCAGATAGACGCTTTCCTGGAAGCCGATATTCGAGGCCGCATTTCCGATGGCGTTGGTGATCGCGCCTTTCATGGCGTAACCGGCGTTGGAGTTTTCACTCCCGCCGGAAGCGTCCACGGTGCAGGTGATCTCCTTGCCGTCGGTGTTGACCTTGTACCAGAAGCGAATATGCTTCAGGGCTGCAACCACGACCTCGCGTGTGCCGTTCGCGGTCTTGCGGGTTTCGCTGCGGGTTTCCATGTCGGTGGGGGCATATTCGTAGCCCCAACCGTAACCGCACAGCCCGAAGACTTCGTTGAGCGTCTTGCGCATGTAGTTCGGGTCGATATCGGTCAGGTCGGCGCCGCCAGGCACAGCGGAGTAGGCATCCGCGGGGAGCTGCTCATCGAGCTTGCGATAGGCTTCTTCCAGCGTCAGGCCGGTCAGGGTGGTGACATTGTTTTTCATGGGGAATTCCTCCGAAAAGTGTGCGCGTCCCGATCACAGCGGGACGCAAGGATATGATTGCATCCAACTGTGATTTGGAGACGCCTCAACGGAAGAACTCCGTCTCGGTGTATGAACTTGGAAAGGTTCTGCGGGCATGGTGGCCCGTGTCCGCCAGCCTGCGCTCAGGCAGGTGGGCAGGCACGGACGGCCATGATCACCATTTCTCCAGCCACAAGGGCGTTTCCTCGGTAATGTCCTGGCTTTTGAACTTCACCAGGGTTTCGAGGTCGGTGGCCATGCCAGGCAACTTAGCCAGGCGGCAGTCGCCGGCGAGTCGCTGGCGGGTCTCCGGGGTTGCTGCACACAATGCCACGAGGTTTCCATTCAGGGCAGCCTGGTTACGCCACTTGGTTGGGCTTTCCTTCTGTCCCAACTCTACCTCGACGTACAATTTCTCTTCACCTCGCATTACCAGCAGATCCGGAACCGCTTTTGTTCCCGAGACGGGAGGCAGGATCTGTGTAGCCCAGCCGCGTTTGCGGGCATGTAGGGTAAAGATCAAGAGAGCCAGCGTGTGTTCGGGGAAACGTTCCCCTTCGTGCAGGCGGATGATCCGTTCCCATTCAGTTTCTTCCGGATCCCGCTCGAAGAGAACCTTGTACAACTTTTTCCCTTCAGGCGAGATCTGTAGCAAACGTAGTGACGTTTTCGGTGAACCGATTCGGATAACCTCGCCGGTGAGAATACCGGCATCCATGAGATCTGTAGAGATCCTGCCCAATGAGCCGGGCTTCGTGGACAGTCCACAAACGAAGGCGAGAATATCTTCGATCTCGAACTTGGCGTTGATGCGGCAGGCGCCGATCAGGTACAACATCAGCCAGCAGCGTTGATATGCTTTCTTCAGGTCTTCGCCTTTACGGCCGCCGCCTGACAGCAATTTTTGGAACGCAACCGGGCAGGTATTCGGCAAGGTGTTCCACACGTCGCGCGCCCGGGCGAGCAGGCCAGCCAGCGGCGGCGTGACCTCTGCCGGCAGGTCATACAGTTTCGGCACGATTGCCAGCCGCGGCGCCTTTTCAGGTACAACCTCCCTGGCAACTTTGGGCAAGGTCAGGTTTGTCGTTACTCGTTCATCCGATGCAGTTTCGGCTGCGACCGACCTGGTGGGCCGTGTTTCCATCTCGGCCAGGCGCTTCTTCAACTCGGCGTTCATGCGTTCCAGTTCTACAACACGCGACTGCTGGTTGGCGCCTGCCCATCCAGCCTTCGCCGGCGCAGGTACATTGGCAAAGAAAGAGCGCCAGTCATCTGGAGTCCAATACTGCGGTATTTTCGGATCCTCATGGCGCAGGGCTTCGAGACGGCTGCCGTCGTAGAAGATGGCCAACTCCTGGAGGACTTTCGCCAGGTCGCGCGCCAGCCGTTCAGCGGCTTCGCGCTGGCTGCGCTCTGAATCCACCAGGTCACGCTGGACCCGGTCATTGGCAGTCTGAAGAGAGGATGTCATTGATAACGCTACCATATCACTTCAAGAGATCGACCGCCGCCTGAAGGGAAGCGGCCGCAGTATCACGATCCAGGGCGCCGGAGGACCAGCTTGCCACATCTTGGGCAGCCTGTTGGATGGCAGTACGGGCGAGAAGCAGGGCTGCTTCGCCGTCCGTTGTGTGCCGGCTAATCCGCTCGGCGAGGAGCTGCGCCGCTACGGGATCCGGCGACGAGTTCAAGAGATCTGCAAGAGCATCTGCGTCGGAGCGCAGAACGTCACGCTCTGCCTGGTACTGTTTTTCAGCTTTCAGCAGTTGCCAGTCGTCCCAAGTCAGGATGCGCGCCTGACCGGAATCTGTGGTGGGCGTGAGTGGTTTCCCGATCGCTCCCATTACCAACAGGGATAGGATCGCCAGGAAAGCAAAAACAAGATAAAGGGTCTTGCGATCGATCGTGATTTCCATCGGTTCCTTTCTTCGGGTTGTGGGAGGGGTCGGTCCAGTGCCTTCCCCGATCCACTGCTGCCCATAAGCGGGCGGGATCACCAGGTCATTTTAGGGGAAATGCGTCACCAGGTGGATTAGCATTGTTATTCTCCGAATTATGGCCTGGCCCACAACAACCCCGAAGACAAGCTCAACGAGCATCATCATCATTCGGTACGCCATAGCCTTCACGGTCCACCTCCTTGTTGGATTTGGTCCCGATCCGACCCAAGTGGTCGGCGGCCCCATGGGAAGCCGCCAACCTGGCGCCCGGCGAGGTTGCGATTAAGGGTTCAACGAAACGACACGCATTTCCGAAGTCGTCTCAACCACCGCCGTCATCGACGGGGTTATTGGTATTAAGGGCGCGACGGCTGCGGTTGCCTTGCAATAGGCAGTCGTCGAGCTGAGGAAACCCACTGCAAGGGATGGCGTAAAACCTACCTGCGATGCATCTGGCAGGGTTCCGTAGAAGACTGATGCGGCTTGGAGTCTGGCCAGGGACGGCTTGATCTGTCGTGTTCCGGTCGCCTGGAAAGTAGCAACATCCAGGGCATCGGCGGCTGCCTGGCAGGCGGCATCGGTGGCCACCTGCAAATGGGTGCGGACATACATTCCCCTCACGACGTCCACGGTCAGACTGGCCAGTGGCAGCCCGATGAAGAGCAGGGCAACAGAGAGAAAGGCCCAGACATCGCCCCGGCGATCGTTCACGAAGCGTCTGATGATCTTCTTGATCATTTCGCCCTCACGATGATCTTCCGATATGCACGCACGAGCAGGAGTGCCACGCCAATGAGCCACAGCGCTACCAGAGCTTTGACGATCATTACCAGCCCTCCTGGCGGAAGGTGGATGTAGAAGTGCCGCTCAGGTCGTTCATGTGGCCGCCAAAGAACGAGATGATAGGAGCAATGTAATTTGGCACGCTCCAGTTCACGGTGACAACGATCGTAGCGCCGGGGAAACCGCCCCCGGAAACCGTGACCTGATAACTGCCCACTGGCGCATGGGCGATGGATTCCAATGCGGCGGTGTATGCAGCGCCGCCGGCGTTCTGCTGGTAAACGCTCCCCACGCGGGCACCGTGGTTGGCTGCATTGGCAGCATTCACGCTGGCGAAGCCAGCGATGGACAGGTTGAACAAGGCGATGAGCAACAGTACCACCATTGGGAACGCAATGGCGCTCTGGGCAAACTCATCCCCCCGCCGGTTCAACATTCTGCGCAGCCGGGTAAGGAACATGAGTTTATATCCCTGCGGTGGCTTCGTTGATCAGTGCCATGATCTTATTGCCAAAGGCAGCCCAGGCAGCGATCCCGGCGACAACGACCAGGATGATGATGACGGCCTTTTCGCCGAACTCGTCACCCCGACGGTCGTTCATGAAGCGACAGTAGAGTTTCAATAGTTTTTCTTTCATGGTTTCCTCCAGATTCTTACAAAGGGAAATAAAAAAAGGCGCGACGTTACACACGTCACACCTCTTTATGACCACATTTTAGCGACCTCGACCAAAAAAGTCAAGCACGATGCGTAGGCAACCGGAACCAGCGCCGGGAATGGGTCTTTCCGGTGCTTGAGCAATATCCACGCCAAGCCCCATACTCCCGTGCCAACCATCCCCAAAAACCCGGCCATCGGCCACAGACCCCACAGGCCGATCAGGATCCTGGCGTCTGCCCCACCCAGCCAATTGAAATACCAGGTGGTCAGGATGAACATCATTACGAACAAGGGGATGGGGTTCCAGTTTGCCGCGCTTACAACGGCTGCAATCGCGCCCATGACGAACAGAGGCCAAGTGAGCCAGTCAGATACTTCACGGCTTTTCCAATCCTGCAAGCCGCCCCATACGACCAGGGCGGCTATCAGTGCATGAAATACGACCTGAAATTCAGGCAGAAAGAACATAGAACCACAACCGGGTTGGCGCGCCCCAGGGGAGACCCAGCGACCGACCAACCTCACTTGCTTCGATGTCGAAGAATTCGCCCATGTCAGCCATCGTGCGGATTGTTTTCCAGACCCGCAATCGGTTGCCGAAGATGGCTACGTTGGCATAACCGGTCAGCCGAGCTGCAGCGCCTTTGCCTTTCAAGCGGCGCTGGAGTCTGTCGTAATGACGAATGGATGCAGGTGGCAGCGTAGAGACGACCAGTTTGCGCCCATCCTCAGCGACCAGTTCCATCGCCTCGACTCCGAGATGAATCTTGGGTGTTGTGGAATTCAGTTTGATGGGCTGCTCCAGTTCTGAGTTAACCATGCCTTCCAGCCATTCCAGCGGTCTGATATCGAGTTCCTTGGCCTTGCGCTCGCGGCGGGTCTGCATCTCGCGAGCAGTGCGGTCTTCCTCGAGACGGGCCATGTATTCCAGAGCGCGAGCCTGCCTGCGATTGTAGAAGGTCAGGATCAGCACCAGGAAAAGAACCAAAGCGAAAACAGCGTATTCCATAGGGATACCTCCAGGGTTAGGATTTTTTGGTACGCGCCAAGCGGCGCCAGGCCGCCGGTCGCGGATCAAGCAGGGAAGTGAGAGCGAACAAAAGCACCAGGCTGGCCGAGACAGATACTGGCCAGGTTGGTTCATCATGGATAGGTGATTCTGGAGTGGGCTGCGGCGCCACGGTCGTCACTGGAATGACAACAACTCCTGTTGCGGTCGGCTGAACCGTCGCGACAGCGGCCACAACCGGTTCAGGTGTAGGGGTTTCCGTAGACGGTTCGGCGGTCGTGGTGGCCAGTGGTTGCGGGATGCGAACGGTCCCCTGAGCCTGGCCTGTGTTCCCGAACATATCCCAGGCTGTCACCG
>CAZRCR010000127.1:0-5922 GCA_964598615.1 uncultured Anaerolinea sp. | reverse complement strand
AATTGAAAGACAGAATATATACTTATATCAAGAAAGATGGCTCACGCATCCCGGTTGAATTTACAGTGCGCTGGTTCGATGATTTCCCAGGCATCGGGCCATGCTCACTTACCATCGGCCGCGACATCACATCCCGATTGCAATTTGAAAAGGCCTACAAAACCCTTCTGGAAAATATCCTGTACGGCATTCTCGTTTTCCAGAATGGACAACTGGTGTATGCCAATCCATCCGCACAAAAAAGCCTGGGGTACTCTGCGGAGGAACTAACCCATTTCTCATCCAGGGACTTCCTCGCGTCATTCCACCAGGAAGACGCTCAAATTATGAGGTCGGAATTGCAAACCAGCGCAACCGGCAAACATCCGGTTGCCGAATTGCAATTCCGCCTGTTCGACAAAACAGGACAACTTCACTGGATATCAGGTTCCTCTGCCAATATCACCTATAACGGGCAGCCTGCTCTTCAGGTCTCCCTGCTCGATATCACTTCCCGCAAGGAGGCACAAATCGCCGAGCGGGCAACCGCCCAGCGTTACCAGGCCCTGGCCGAAGCATCCCCGGAAGGCATCTATATCATCGACAAAGAGGAGCACTTCGTTTACATCAACGAGTATGGCGCCCGAATGATGGGGCTGTCACGAGAAGAGATCATCGGCCATAGGCGGGAAAAATTCTTCCCCGCCCACACGCTCGCCCCAATGCGAAAGGCACGCCAAAAAGCTTTCGCAACCGGGAAACCGGTGCAAGCGGAGACCGAAATACTTACAAGTCAGGGCAAGCTATGGTTCAACGTTTGGTACGTCCCCCTGCCTGACGAGCAAGGACAAGTCGCGGAGGTCATGGGCATCGCCAGGGACGTGACAGAACAAAAACGGTCTGTACAATCCCTTAAGAACGACAAACAGGAACTCGAACAACGCGTCGCCGAGCGGACCTCGGAACTGCTCGCCAGCCAGGAGCAACTCAAACTCCTGGCCAAAAAGATCGTCACCACACAGGAGGATGAACGTCGTCGCGTGGCGCGCGAACTACATAACGAGGCTGGCCAGGAACTCATCATTCTCAAACTGGACCTTGCCAGTTTGCGCGATGAACTTGTCAACCGCACACCAGATATCGAGAATCGTCTGGCAAAAGCCATGTCTCTGGTGGATAGAACCACCAATCACATCCGGGATCTATCCCACAGCTTGCATCCGCCAGTGCTTGATATTGCCGGAATCAATCTCAGCCTGGAGGAGTATTGCGGCGAATTCGCCACTCGCACCCGCATCCCGGTCACGTACGAAGGGGTGGATATTCCCAACCTGCCTGAAGAATTCGGCATTACCTTGTACCGCATTCTTCAGGAGGCGCTGACCAATGTCGCCAAACATGCCAGGGCCACCGTAGTACATGTCACTTTGGAACGCGTGGATGACCAGATCTGCCTGAAAGTAAGCGACAATGGACAAGGTTTTGATGAGCAGGCGCCCACGAATGGCATTGGCTTGGTCAGCATGAGAGAACGGCTCGGACTGTTGGGGGGAAAACTCAAGATCGAAACAGCGCCTGGTAAGGGTACCAGCCTGCTCGCGTGCATTAACTGGGAGGAACAAAAATGAAAAAGACGCGCGTCTCCATTCTCGATGACCACATCAGCATCATCGACGGCTATCTGTACCGTCTCTCGAAAACCCCGGACATCGAAGTGGTGGCTACGGCTGCATATGGCGATGCGCTGGAACCCATGCTGGCAGAACATCCCACTGACGTTTTGATCCTTGATATCAACGTCCCAACCTCGCCCGAAAACCGTAACACGTACCCCATCATGGCCGTCACTCCCCGCCTGTTGGAAAAATACCCCGGGCTGAACATTCTGGTCATCTCTATGTTCACCCAGCATACGCTCATCGAAGCCATGGCTGACGCCGGGGTAAGCGGCTATATCATTAAAGATGACCAGGAATCCATCGAGCAATTGGGAAAGATCGTGCTACAAATCGCGAACAATGGGTTCTACTTCAGCCCCAACGCTTATCGCGTGATGGATGGGATGAACGTCAAACCGCTCCTGACCACCCGTCAGTTGGAAGCATTGTCCCTGTGCGCCGCCTACCCCAATGACGTTACCATTGCTTTGGCACACAGGCTGGATGTGTCCGGCTCCACCTTGCGCAACCTGCTTTCGGGTGCCTATCTTCGTCTGGGCGTGCGGACACGCGCAGCCGCCATCGTCAAGGCTCGCGAGTTGGGGTTGCTTCCGGATACCAGTCAATTTACTACAAAGGACACCAGTTCCTAGAAACCATTGGGGGCATCAAACTCCCGGCAGCGATATAGACAATTGTCTATATCGCTTTTTGTTTCTCCAAAGCCGGTTATTATATTAATAATCAATTGACCCTATCGCCCACGGGGGCGTAAAGACGGACGACCCGGTACTTTTGCACCGGGTCGTCCTTATTATTCAGGGAGAAGTTGACAACAGTAGAGACCGGCAGGTTCCCGGTCACGCTGCATGACCATTATGATCGAATACCCTGGAAATGAATTTCCGTATCGGAGATAGAATGCCCACGTGAGCCACCATCAAGCCAGAAATCGTCAGCATGCCTGCAAAGAACACAATATCATTGATCAGCAGCGCCGGCTTGACATCCAACGTAAAAACGTAGCGATAGACGATCATGAACAACTGCCCCATGGCAATAACCAGCAAGGGGACCGCGTGCGGACGCAAGTCGTGATCTTCGATAATCAGGTGCAGGCCAATCAATACTACCACCCCCGAAGCCATCATCAATAGATATCCCAAGAAGCGTTCGGTAGTGTATCCCTGGGCATAAAGACGACTCAGGATGGCAATGTAAAGGGCAGCCACCCCGGCCAGCACAATCCAGGCCAGACCGGAAATGATCAAGGGGAGAACCAGATTGCCAAAAACGCGGATGCTCAACACGGCCGCCAGCCAACCGAACAGGAAGGCTACTGCGAGCACGATTACCTTCGACCATAAGCCGGTTTCGAGAACAGCCGTCAAGCCCTGGTCGAAAATATCGAGAGTCAGTTTCAACCATCCGGTCATCATGACCAACAGGCTGAAAACGCTGATAACAGTTGTCACCAAACTGAGCAGACCGCGCTCGGAGACGCGTTTCTTCTTCCCGTTGGCTCGCGGAGTTGGCGGTTCGGGAGAATGGAAAGGGGGAACTTTCGGAGTTGTATTATTTGGATCTGTCATACCCTGGCCCAATAAGCACAAAGGCGAAAATTATTCTATCGCAGGTGAAGGGGGAAATGGCGTGACCAAACAATTTTGTAAGGTCAACCCTGTTTCCCCCACTGATAACCGCTCAACGCCCACAGGATAACGTTCGTTCCATAGAAGACCCATACCAGGCGGAACACAATCTCAGAAAGGGTACCCACTCCCAGATTATAGATTTCGCCGGTGATCTCAGTGGCGAACCAGCACGTGGCTGCCAGAGCTGCCATCCAGGCATTCGCTTTCGGCAATCGCTGGCGCCGGACAGTTTCCCAGGCAAACCACATCGTGGTACAGAAAAAGGCCGTATATGCCGGGGCAATGGCTGCATGACCGACCCGCACTACATCCGGCCACAGAATGATCAGGATGGCAGCGGCCGAACCATAGATGAGCACCGGCAGCCACAGATCGGTCCACTTGAACGTTTTCAGGTAGGACAATCCATGGGTTGCCAGGCGCGCGATCAGGAAGATATGCGCCACAATGGACAGTACCCCGCCCACCATGAACACCCACGAACCGACGCTCAAACTCGGACTGACGACCACCACGCTCATCAGGATGTCGGTTGGCAGCATACAGCAAAAGGCGGCAAACAACAACCACCAATCTTTATTACCCAGGCGGTCCTTGCCGATGCTCAAAACCAGCACCATTGCCAGCAAAGTGATGACCGGCTTGCCAATGGCCGGGTAGAGAGCACTCGTACCGAGGAAATAGTTGGCCCAGTCTACACCAAAGACAGAACCAGCCAGGAGCAGGGCCAGACCTACGAGAACAAAAACCCAGGTGAGCTTGCGGCGGGGAATGATAAGTGCGTTGTTCATGGTTCCTCCAATTAATCAGAAGTATGATGAAATTATACAGCAGGAAACGCATCAGCCCTGTGAAAATCCACAGGGCTGATGGATACGCCGCAGGAAAGTGCCGTTTTGTTCCGGCAAGGTTATTCCCAGCGGAAGAGTTTGATCGAGACCAGCACCCCCACCACCAGCATCGCTGCCAACACACCCACATCCAGCCAGTGCAGGCTCCAGGCCTCACCCAACCATAAGCCGCGCAGCAAATTGACCACGTACGTCAACGGCAGGAAGGAGGAAACCTTCTGGATCGTGGCAGGCATCAGTTCACGCGGCCAGGCCGCCCCGGAAAGGATCAACATCGGGTAGAGCACCACCATCGCCACGATCTGCGCTGTGCGAGCCGTGGGCATGATCCCCGCCAGGATGAAACCAATGCCGAAGAAACTCAGACTGCATAGCACAAACCCGCCCAGCAAGCTCAGAGGATTGCCGTAGAACTGCACGTGATAGACCAGTTTCCCGGCAATAATAAGCAGGAGCATCCCCAGAGCCGTCATGGCAAAGATCACGATCACCTGGGCCGCCATGACTACTAGTGGGCTGACCGGTGTGGTGCGCAGGCGGCGCAGGATACCATTCTCACGGTAGGTGGCCATCGTGATCGTAATGGGCATCAGTCCGGCCATCCCGATGGTCATGGCTGTGAAAGCCGGGATCAAAGTGCCAATGGCGCTCTGCGGGCTGTCCGTACCGGGCACAGGCTTGGTACCGTAAATGGTGCCAAATATGAAGAGCATCAACAGCGGGAAAATCAGCGTGAAAAAGGCGCTTGCTGGTTCACGCAGGAACAGTTTGGCTTCCATCCAGGTCATTTTCAACAGGCTTTTCATAACACACCTCACTCCCGCATCTGGCGCCCGGTCAGGCTCAAAAAGACATCTTCGAGGTCAGGCTGCTCGGTACGCAGGTCGCGGAACGAGACACCCAGCCGCCCCAGCAGGTTGACCACATCGCTGACCAGCGGCGTTTTGCGGCCACTCTTCGCATGAACGACCACCCGGTCACCCTGGACCTCCAGCCGGGTCACCCCTGCAAGGGATTTCTCGAAGTCTGCAGGCAACGGACCATCCACGCTGAAGACGACCCGCTCCTCCGCTCCCAAACTACGAATCAGGTTGGCAGGTGTATCCAGGGCAACGATCCTGCCGTGGTCAAGGATGGCAACCCGGTCGCACAGGTTTTCAGCTTCCTCCATGAAGTGTGTGGTCAGGATGACCGTCTTGCCCCGGGCGCGGACGTCACGCACCAGGTCCCAGATGGCGTGACGGGCCTGCGGGTCCAGCCCCGTGGTCAGTTCATCGAGGAAAACCAGTTGCGGGTCCGGCAGGAGTGCCAGGGCGATGAATACACGCTGTTTTTGTCCGCCGGAAAGTTTGGCGAAAGGCGTGTCGCGTTTCTCTTCCAGACCAAGCTGGACGAGCAGCTGCTTCCAATCCACGGCTTTAGGGTAGAAAGAGGCGTACAGGTCGAGCGCCTCCCAGACCTTCATCCGGTCCGGCAGGTTGGACTGCTGCAACTGCATCCCGGCGTACAGGCAAAAGTTCTGGCCTTCGAGCGCCGGATCCATTTCCAGCACACGGGCCGTACCGCCGTCCGGTTTGCGCAACCCTTCGAGACATTCGATGGTGGTCGTCTTCCCGGCCCCGTTCGGGCCGACCATCCCGAAGATCTCGCCTTCGTTCACCGCGAAGCTAATTCCGTCCACGGCGGTCGTTTTGCCATAGACCTTGCGTAATCCTTCCACTTGCAGACTTCGGGTATTTTAATAGATTTTTCAATGCGCTCTTTACACAAAGAACAATT
>CAZRCR010000126.1:0-5936 GCA_964598615.1 uncultured Anaerolinea sp. | reverse complement strand
TCTATACAAAGGTGGGCGTTGTACGGCATTGCAGGCCATTGCTGGAAGCGTGCTCAAGATTCACCCGATCATTGAAGTCCGCGCAGATGGCACGTTGGGTGTAAAAGAGAAGGCGCGTGGCGTGCGGATGAAAGGCCTGCAAATGATGCTGGATGATTTCGAAGCTCATCTGCCGGAACTGGATAGAAAACGGGTTTTTATTACATCCACTGGCGGAGCGGAAGATATTGACTTTTTGATGGGTGAAGTGAGACGGATTGCATCCCCGGAAGATGTACGTGTGACACGCGCTGGGAGTGTCATCTCCAGTCATTGTGGGCCGCATACGAGCGGTATCTTGTACTTTGTGAAATAAAAATCTCGGGCTTCTTTTGGAAGCCCGAGATTTTTAAAGGGCAATAATCTATGGATATTTTTAGGGGATATTGATAGATGTCAGGATAAGGCTGAAAGCTGCCTCAGCACTGTCCCAATACCCGCCGTCGGTACCGGCATACCAGACGATTTTGAGCATCTTGCCATTATAAGGCACGAAGGTGACACCGCACTTGATAGCTGTGCCCATGCTGTTCGTGCCTTCACCCATCTTGGTGGCGTATTCGTTTCCCATAATGGTAACCGGCTCACCGTCTGTGACAGTAAGGCTGGGGAAGATATCCTGTGTGGATTCCCAGTCAGCCAGCATCTGGGCGGGATCGGTCCCGTCTTCAACCCAGATCACGACCGAGGTCATCCAGTCGGCGGAGTTCAGCCAGATGCCCTGTCCGATCCACGGGTCGATTGGGGTCTGCCAGCTGGAAGGATAGGAAACGGTCAGATTGTAGATGTCGCTGGTGAAGCTGCCCACACCTTGCAGGGAAGACAGGATTCCGGGGAAGACAGTCTGGCCGTTGGTCCAGTAGTCGCCGTCGGTGCCGGCATACCAAAGGATTTCCAGCAGTTTGCCGTTATAAGGTACGAATGTGACACCACAATTAATCGCCGTGCCCATGCCGTTGAAGCCTTCGCCCAACTTGCTGGGATATTCTGATCCCATCACGGTAACAGGGTCACCATCGGTGACTGTCAAGGTGGGGAAGATATCCTGGGTGGTTTCCCAATCGGCGAGAGCCTGGACCGCATCGGTCCCATCTTTAACCCAGACCACGACCGAGGTCATCCAGTCTGCCGAATTCAGCCACAGCCCTTCGCCTACCCACGGAGCGGTTGGCGCCTGCCAATCGGGGGGATAGGAAACGGTCAAGCCATAATCGGCGCTGGTGAAGGAGGCCCAGTCCGTGGTCTGGACCGGCGGAACGTAGGCGTAATCGGCGGCCGGGGCAACCAGCGAGTTGACGATTGCCAGCAGGGTCGGCTCGGCCTGTTCCCAAGTATCGACAGGGGCGTAAATGCTGATATGGATAACATCCGTTCCATACGGAGCGACAGCGTCGATGCCGGTGTAGTCTTTGCTGGCCATGGCATTGTAGCCTGTCCAGGTGAAGGCATCGTACTCGGTGCCAAAGACAGTGATCTTGGCTGTGCCGGTGATAGCTGCGTTGGTGAAGCCAGCAGAGCCGGCAGTCAGCGCATCCTGGGCGGCGGTCAATTCTTCTGCCAGGGTCTTGGGGTTGTCGTAGACCAGGGTGAAGGCGGTGACTTCCGTCCAGTCGGCGCTCAGGGCGGTGATGCCAACGCTGCCGGTATTCGAGACCGGGGTCCAGCCTTCGGGATACTGGATTGTCATCCCGGACAGTGGGTCCGCGTAGGATGCTGTCAGTGCTTCAGGCGCGACGGCAGGTTCTTCCGTGGGCGCCGGAGTGGCCGGTGCTTCGGTGGCGCCTGCACAGCCAGCAAGGAGTGCTACGCAGACGATCAGACCAACAAGCTTGAACAGGTTTTTCATATGCGATTCTCCAATTTCTGAAATGGGTCCCTGATGGGATCAGAGACAGGTGGGGGATTGATAATCTTGCGAGTTTAAGCGCTTAACTAATGGTGCTTAGGTTATCACAATCCAATTCGAATGTCAATGAAAAAGTTAAGCGCTTAAAGTCATATTTTTGACGTGTCTTGACATTCATTTCCCCGTGTGATATGCTTATTTAAGCGCTTAACCAATGCCAAAGGATTGCGCGAAAGGAGCCCTATGCCCACGATCTATGATGTCGCCAAGGAAGCCGGTGTTTCCATTGGCACAGTCTCTTATGTGATCAACAAGTCCAAGAAGGTCCGCCAGGAGACCGTTCAACGTGTCGAGGATGCCATGCGGAAATTGAACTACCTGCCGTCGGCTTCTGCCAAGGCCCTGGCCCTTGGTCGGACAGATATTATTTCCCTGACTTATCCGAGCGATCTGGTCGATTTCCAGATGGTCTTGAACTCTTTCGCTATTGCGATCGGGGACGTATTGGAGGAGACGGATTACCGCCTGACACTCCTCCCGCTTCCCAGGGAGACGGAGGTGCAGGCTCTAGAAGCCAGCGTGCAGGCCCGTCTGCTGGATGGTGCCATCCTGCTCAACACTCTTTTACACGATAACCGGGTTGCGTATTTGAAATCCGCCAAGTTGCCATTTGTCATGATCGGGCGCTGTCTTTACAACGATGGCCTTTACTACGTTGACGCTGACGTAGAGGCGGCAGCCCGCTTGCAGGTGCAGCATTTGGTCGATTTAGGCCATCGCAGGATAGCTTATGTGGGTTCTCAGGATGTGGACGAGAATATCAGCAGCGTTGGATTCCACCTGCAGAAGGCATTTCGCGAGGCATTACAGGATTATGGTCTGCCGTGTGAGGATCGCCTTTTTATCAAGGCCTGCCAGCCGGCAGACATTGTGAGCGAAGTTGAAACCCTTCTAAAATCGTCAGACGCGCCAACCGCTGTTTCCGGCGCTTACGAGGCTGCTGTCATGTGTGTACTGAAAGCGACTGCAAAGCTGGGTATGAAAGTGCCGGATGATTTGGCGATCATCGGGTACGCTGACAGTCCGCTGTACCCAATGCTGACCCCTCCCATCACAGTCGTTTTCGATCAAATCCTGGATTTGGGACGCATGGCAGCAGGCATGTTGCTAGCACTGATCGATGGGCGCGAGCCCGAGGATGCGCAAGTGTTGCTCAAGCCGCATCTGGTGCCACGTGCATCAACCGGAGAATGATAATTCCGGTTTTCCCCTAAGTATTGTGGCCTGTTTCCCGAAAAGGAGGAACTATGAAAACCGCAAACCGATCTTTGAGAGTTCTGTTACTCACTGTCCTCGTTCTTATGACTTTTGCTTTGCCTGCCTGCCAGTCGAAGGAACCGGAAAATCTGGTTGTGTGGACTTACCTGAGCACCGACGATGAGATGGCGGCGTTACAGGCTGCGGTGGATGCCTGGGAGAGCGAGACCGGCAACACGGTCGAAGTGGTGCAGTATCCTTATTTCGAGATGTTGAGCAAGGTTGAGATTGCTTTCCCGGCTGGTGAGGGTCCGGACCTGATCGAAATCCCACACACGAATGTCGGGGTCTGGGCACAGGCTGGATTGATTGCTCCCTTCCCAGATGGGGTTTTGAGTGAGTCCGAGCGGGCACTCTACCAGCCATCTGCCATCTCGGCCTTTACGACCAATGGCTCGTTATATGGCATCCCCCAGATCGCGGATACCGTGGTGCTGATGTATAACAAGGCCCTTGTTTCGGAGCCTCCAAAGACGATGGATGAATTGATTGCCATGGCTCACGAACTGACCACGGATGATATTTTTGGCTTCCTCGTACTGGATGACAATATGTGGTTCAGCTGGGGTTTCATCAGCGGTTATGGTGGGTATATTTTTGGCGAGCAGAATGGCACTTACAATCCCGATGATATTGGCATCTTTAGCAAAAACACAGCGGATGGCATGGATTACTTGATGACTCTCCGCAACGTGGAAGGCTTGATCCCCTCCGATCTTGACTGGAACGTGATTACCGGCAAGTTCACGGAAGGGAAAGTTGCCATGATGTTCATGAATGCCAACCAGGCCAGTATTTACGAAAGCACAGGGATCGATGTGGGCATCGCGGTTATGCCGCAGTTGCCTAATGGCGAGATGCCGCATCCGCTCCTGAACGTTCACGGCTGGGGGGTGAACGCCTACAGCCAGAAGCAGGAAGCAGCAGCGGAACTGGCGGTTTACCTGGGCCAGACTTTGCCCATTCCTCTCTTCCAGGCTTCGGCGGGCAATATCCCGGTCCGGACGGACGTTCTTTCCGATCCGCTGATTGCCGATAATCCCGATTCGGTTGCCGCTGTCCAGCAGGTGGGATATGCCCAGCCCGTTCCCAATATCGCGGAAATGAGCTTGGTGTGGACGCCCTTGGACAATGCATTCAAATTAGTTGCTCGCGGTGAGGCGAGTACTGCCCAGGCGCTTATGGAAGCGTCCGAGGCGATCAAACAGGCAATTGCCAGCCAAGAGTAAAACGTGATGAAACGCCGGCTTACTCCTTACCTTTTCATGTTGCCCGGCCTGCTGGCCATCGGCGCCGTGACGTTGATCCCAGTCCTGGTCAGTATCTATTTTGCATTCACGAATTTTTCCACCAAGCACCTATTCGATTACTAGTTCGTCTGGTTCGACAATTTCAAGCGCACCCAGGTGGGGCTTGACCAGAAGAGCTTTATGACCGTTCAGGGCTGGACGCTGGTCTGGTTCGTAATTACCACCCTGCTGGACTTTGTGGTCGGGTTGCTGTTGGCTATGCTGCTCAATAACCCGCGGCTGAAAGAGCGCAACCTGTATCGCACGATCCTGATCTACCCCTGGGCTTTGCCCGCCACGTTGACGGTCATGGTCTGGGCGGGACTGTTGAACAGCAGTTTTGGACCTGTGAACCAGCTCCTTACCACTTTCAACATCCAGGCCGTTCCTTGGCTGACGGACCCGAATTGGGCGCGGGTTTCCTGTATCGTGGTCAACCTGTGGCTGGCGTATCCCTTCCAGATGTCGGTCTGTCTCGGCGCATTGCAGAGCATCGACCCGACCCTGAACGAGGCGGCGGCAATCGACGGGGCGAATGGTTGGCAGATTTTTCGCCGCATTACGCTGCCTCTCCTGCAGACTGCGACTTTGCCATTGCTGGTCATATCGTTCGCGGCCAATTTCTCCGGTTTTGGTGTCATTTACTTGCTGACGGGAGGGGGACCCATCACCAGCGTTGACCCGCGTGCTCCCGGAGCGACCGACTTGCTGTCTACGTGGATGTACAAGCTGGTCATGGGTGACGTTTCCAAGCTGTACGGTGTTGCCTCGGCAATCGGGATCATCATCTTCCTCTTCGTCGGCGGCCTGACTTTGTTAAACTCCTACATGACCGGCGCGTTCAAACAGGCGGAAGAATGAAGACTGAATCCATCTTCTCCAATGTTGCTAATCCAGAGATGTCTTCTCGGCCTCGTTCCAGGAATCGTCTGCTCCAGGCTCTCACTTTGAATCTGACCAGAACCGTTCTGGTAGTGGCCTGTATCGTGACACTGTTCCCGGCTGTTTGGCTGGTGGCTGCTTCCTTTTCTGCTGGAACCAGTTTGTATAGCAGCGGTCTGATCCCCGAGAAGACAACCCTCCAGAACTACGTTAACCTGTTCATGGGAACCGACTTCCTCCTGTGGATGAAGAACTCGCTCATCATTTGTACTTGCTCCAGCACCTTGACCTTGTTCTTCACAACCACCATGGCCTTTGCCTTTTCACGCTTCCGTTTCCCCGGTCGACGCGCCGGCTTGTTGCTGCTGATCCTGATCCAGATGTTCCCGGCAGTGATGAGCATTGTTGCCATATTCCGTCTCTTGCAGTTCGTTCACCTGCTCGATTCCCAACTAGGTTTGATCCTTGTTTATGGCGGCACCGGCGTTGCCTTTAGTACCTATCTGTTGCCCGCTCCGGACTTCATCGGCGATTACCAGGAGTCCCCGGATGGAAACTGTCTA
>CAZRCR010000125.1:0-5966 GCA_964598615.1 uncultured Anaerolinea sp. | reverse complement strand
CTCCAAGTGATGTTATCATAGCCGCGTGTTCACCGATGCCGCCAAGCGAAACCAAACGCGCAAGATCCTGGCCGTCATTATCGTGGCGACTATTCCCTGTTATTGCCTTGGATTGATCGTGACGCAGTTCCGCCCGGATCGCACAACCGGTACGAGCACTCCTACCCTGACTGCCACTATCACCGAAACGCCGACCTCCACCTCGACCCTGACCCTGACCGCCACTCCCACCGTGACCGGCACTGCTTCGCCCACTCCCACCTACACTCCCACCCAAACATCCACCCCAACTGCAACGTTCACGCCCACCTTTACTCCCACACCGTCCTCTACGGCCACACCTTCGAATACTCCCCTCCCTCCCACGGAAACTCCCACTCCCACGGATACCCCCACTTCAGGTTAATTTCCCAAATGACAGACATCCTTCCCTTCCTGAAAGAAATGATCTCTGCTCCCGGTCTCTCCGGTTACGAGGACCCGGCTGCGGCGATCATCGCCAAGAAATGGACGCCGCTTGTCCACGAGATCAGCCGCAGCAATCTCGGCTCCCTGCATGGACTGCGCCGCGGCACGGGCAAAGAGCCGCGTCCATCCGTCATGGTCTGCACCCACATGGACGCCATCGGCCTGATGGTGACCGGCGTGGTGGACGGCTTCCTGCGCCTGACCAGTGTTGGCGGGGTGGACGCACGCATCCTGCCCGGCCAATTGGTCACCGTCCATGCCACCGGCGGCGGGCAGGTCAATGCCCTGCCGGGCGTGGTGGCCCAGCCTCCGGCGCGGCTCCTGCCGCCCGAACTGGGCGATAACCCTGTCCCACTCGAACACCTGCTGGTGGATGTGGGCCTGGAGCCGAAAAAAGTCGCTCAACTCGTCCAGGTCGGCGATGTTGTCTCTTACGCCACCGATCCGGTGGAACTGAGCGGCGAGGCCCTGGCCGGTCATACACTCGATAACCGCTCCTCGGTTGCCGCGTTGACCGTCTGTCTGGAGGAACTCCAGAGCCGCCCTCACGTCTGGGATGTTTGGGCCGTTGCCACGGTCCAGGAAGAGACCGGGCTGGCTGGCGCGGCGACATCGGCCTTTGGGCTGCATCCTACGATGGCTATCGTTGTCGATGTGACCTGGGCCAAGGGTCCGGGCGCGTCCGACTGGTCCACGTTCCCGATGGGCAAGGGTCCGACCATCGTAATGGGTCCGAACATGCACCCGGCTCTGCACAAAGCGGTCAAGGATCTGGCCGACCAGCTCGAGATCCCCTGCTCGCTGGAATACACGCCGCGTCATTCCGGCACGGATGCTTATGCTGCCCAGGTGTCGGGCGAAGGCATCCCCACGGTGGTGATCGGGCTGCCCCTGCGTTACATGCACACCCCGGTGGAAGTGGTGGCGGTGAAAGATGTGCAGCGCATTGGCCGCCTGCTGGCCGAGTTCATTGCCCGGCTGGAGCCGGATTTCATGGAAAAGATCGTCTGGGATAAGTAACCCATGCCAACCATCGGAAATTCCCAACTCAAACTGCTCGAAAAACTTTGCAATGCCTGCGGCATCTCCGGCGACGAGGATGAGATCCGTCAGATCGTGTTGGAGGAACTCAAAGGCCATGCGGACGATGTGCGCGTGGATGCCCTCGGCAATGTGCTGGTGACCAAACCCGGCTCAGGCAAAAAGCGTCTGAAGGTGATGGTTTCCGCCCATATGGACGAGGTCGGCTTCATGCTGGTTTCCGACGAGGGCGAGGGACTGTTCCGCTTCGAGACCGTCGGCGGGATGGATGTACGCCAGTTGGTCGGCAAGCCCGTGCTGGTGGGACGCGACCACATCCCCGGTGTGATCGGGGCGCGCCCCATCCATCTGACCACAGCTGACGAGCGCCGCCACAAGATTCCTCTGGAATCTCTGCGTATCGACATCGGCCCCGGCGGCGGCAAGGTCAAACCGGGCGACCGGGCTTACTTCGCCACCCGCTTCCAGCGTACCGGGCCGTCCGTCATTGCCAAGGCGCTCGACAATCGCTTCGGTGTGGCTGCTCTGATCGAACTGGTTAAGAACGCGCCTGCCAATATCGACCTGCAAGCGGCTTTCACCGTCCAGGAGGAGATCGGCTTGCGCGGTGCCAAAGTGGCTGCTTATGCCTTCAATCCCGACCTGGGCATTGCCTTGGACTCCACCCCGGCCAATGACCTGCCCTCCTACGATGGCGAAGAGAATATTTCGTACAACACCCGCCTCGGTTACGGACCGGCGATCTACATGGCTGATGGCAGCACCTTCTCGGACCCGCGGCTGGTTCGCCACTTCGCCGCGGCAGGCGACGCGGAAAAGATCCCCTACCAGTTCCGTCAGCCTGGCGGCGGCGGGACGGACGCCGGAGCCATCCACAAGGAGCGCGCCGGTATTCCCAGCCTGTCCATCTCGGTGCCGCACCGTTATGCCCATACCGCGGCGTTGCTTGCCCGCGTGGATGACTGGAAAAATACCCTGGCCCTGCTGTATGCCGGGTTGAGCCGCATTACGCCCGATCTGCTGGCAGGGGAGCGCGGCTAATTTCCATGAGCGGACTGGTCGCCCTGGTCGGTTCGGGCGAATACCTGCCGGTCATGGACGCGATTGACCGTTTCCTGCTCGACAGCGTCCGTGTGGATGGGCGGCCCCCCAGGGTGGCCTGTCTGCCTGCGGCGGCTGGTCAGGAAGGCGAAGGCTCGGTGGGGCGCTGGCTGAAGATGGGCGTGGAGCACTTTGCCGCCCTCGGCGCCGAGGCCATGCCGGTGCACATTACCAACAGGGACGAGGCCAACGATCCAGTATTGGCCGAAACCGTTGCCGGGTCCGACCTGATCTATTTTTCGGGCGGCCACCCACAGTACCTTTACCAGACCATGAGCGGTAGTAGAGCCTGGGAAGCCGCTGAAAGCGCCTGGGCGCGCGGCGCCGTCTATGCCGGTTGTTCGGCAGGCGCGATGATCGCCGGGGCGCACATTCCCGATTTCCGGTCGCTTGGTTTGCGCCAGCAATCGGCTTTCGGGAAATTGCCCAACAGCGTCATCTTCCCGCACTTCGACCGGATGATGACCTTGCGTGGTCTGCTGCTACCGCTGATCCAGTCCCGCCTGCTGAAGGGCGAGTACGCCCTTGGCATCGACGAGGAAACCGCCCTGGTTGGAAAGCCCGGCGGCCTGTGGCAGGTGATGGGCCAGAGCAAAGTGTATGTCATCACTCGCAAGGAAGTTCAGATCCATTCTGCCGGTGGGCAAGTGACCCTCCCGGCCTAAATAAAAATCAGCACTCATCTCCAAGGAGAGTTTATGAAACCCCTTATCCAGAAACTGACCGAAACCTTCTCGCCTTCCGGCTACGAAACCGCCATCCGCGACGTTCTGCGGGCCGAAGTGACGCCCCTGGTTGACGAAGTCCGCTCGGACGGGTTGGGCAACCTGATCGTCCGCAAAGGCACGAAAGGCAAGAACGGCAAACGCATCATGCTGGCTGCCCATATGGACGAGATCGGCCTGATCGCCACCCACATCGACGATAACGGCTTCATCCGTTTCACGGGCATCGGCGGCATCCGCCCCGGCGCGTTGACCGGCAGCCGCGTCCGTTTCATGGACGGCACTCCCGGCGTGATCGGCACCGATCGTATCACTGACCCGTCGAAGGCTCCGGCACTGGAGCAGTGCTTCATCGACGTCGGCGCGTCCAGCCGCAAGACTTGCCCGGTCAAGGTGGGCGATGTTTGCGCCTTCGAGCGTCCGTTCCTCGATCTGGGCGAGCGCATGGTTGCCAAGTCGATGGACGACCGCATCGGTTGTGTGGTGATGATCGAAGCTTTACGCCAGATCAAGAACTCCCCGCACGAACTCTACTTCGTCTTTACGACGCAGGAAGAGATCGGTGTGCGCGGCGCTACCGTCTCTGCCTTCGGCGTAGACCCGGACCTGGGTCTGGCGTTGGATGTGACTGCCACCGGCGATACCCCGAAAGGATCGAAGATGGAAGTGGGCCTGGGGAAAGGTCCGGCGGTCAAGGTCAAGGATTCCGGCATGCTGGCGGACGCGCGCGTGGTGAACTGGATGATCCGCACTGCAGAAAAGGCCAAGATCCCCTATCAACGCGAAGTGCTGGAAGGCGGTTCCACGGATGCACGCGCCATCCAGTTGACCCGCGCCGGGGTCCCGGCAGGCTGTCTCTCGATCCCCACCCGCTATGTCCACACTCCATCCGAGATGGTGGATACCGGTGATGTACAGAATTCCATCAAATTGCTTGCGGCTCTTTTGAGCGTTCCGGTGGAACTCTAAGCAATTTCTCCCCATCAAACAAGCACCCGCTCTATTTTGTAGAGCGGGTGCTGTTGTTTATTTGTCAGGCTTTGGCTGGCAGGAAGATCAAGACCCTGAGGCCTTTTTCCGGGGCGGCCTCGGCCCAGATGCGGCCATTATGCAGTTCCACGATGGACTTGGCGATGGCCAGCCCCAGACCGGAACCGTTGTGGTCGCGGGTGCGGGATGTGTCGGTGCGATAGAGACGGTCGAAGATGCGTCCCATATCCTCAGCCGCGACCCCGGGGCCGCTATCGGTAATGGAGACCTGGATGCCGCCCGGTACGGTCCCGGCGGCCAGGACAATGGTCCCGCCTGCCGGGGTGTAACGCAGGGCATTATCTACAATATTGCGCAGAACCTGCGTCAGGCGTCCCGGGTCGGCGTCGATCTGTGGCAGGAGGTCTTCTGCTTGTAATATCAGGGTGATGTTGCGCGTTTGGGCGGGATGTTGGTACAGACCGGCAATTTCATTCAATATCTTGTTAGGAGATACAACCTGAATGGATAGTGCGAGTTCGCCGGCATCGGCGAGGGAGATGGTGCGCAGATCGTTCACGAGGTGTTCGAGACGGGTGGCTTCCTCGCGGATGATCTCGAAGTTTTCTTGTGTGGGTGGCAGGACGCCGTCATGGACCGCATCCGCATGGCCGATGATCAGACTGAGAGGGGTGCGCAGTTCGTGGGCAATGTCGGCGGTCATCTGTCGGCGGGCTTTTGTGGATCGGTCAAGAGCGGCGCTCATTTTGTTGAAGGAGCGTGCCAGTTCACCGAGTTCATCACGCGACCGCACCGGCACCTGGAGCGACAGGTTGCCCTCCGAAACGGCGTGCGTGGCCGCGGTCAACTCGCGAATGGGTCGGGTGAGACTGCGCGAAAGCAGGATCCCGAGCAACAATGCCAGAACCGTGGTACCAAAAGCGGCCATCAGGAGCAGCCGGTTGATGTTATTCAGAAAGGCCGTTTCCGGGGAATTTTCCTCGAACGGTACGCCGGTAAAGATCAGATATCCGACCACTTCCCCGTTCACTTCGATGGGGGTGCTGTACTTGAGTTCCTCTGTGGAAACCACATCACCCACGCGGTATGTGGAACCGGAGCGGATCACGGTTCCGGTCAGGTCGGCAACAGCCATCGGGTCACCATGCATGGCAGGCGGATTGTCGTTGGGAACGTTGGAGTGCCAGAAGAAGCTGGCGGTTTCAATCCCACTCCATGACCCCTGTGTGCTGTAGTACTGCTCAAGCGATGCCAACAAGTTCGTTCGATTGCTGTCAGTCGAGAAATTCCGGAATTGTTGGTCTGTGCTGTAACGCGTGAAGAGGACGATCAACATAATTATGATCATGTTGACGCCCAGGAAGGCCAGAACGAGTTTGAAGGATAGGGATTTCATCAGGCGCACTTCATCGAAAACCGATAGCCTACACCGTAGACGGTTTCGATCTATTCCGGCGCATCCGGCCGTTCGAGTTTCTTGCGCAGGTTCTTGACGTGCGTGTCGATGGGCCGCTCGTATCCTTCGTAGCGGACACCTTGCAGAATATCCAGCAGACCGAGACGGCTGCATATCCGCCCTGGGACAGACATGAGCGCGCTGATGAGATCAAATTCCGATACTGACAGTTCGACATCCTGGTC
>CAZRCR010000124.1:0-6003 GCA_964598615.1 uncultured Anaerolinea sp. | reverse complement strand
GGGTTTCGGCAAGGGGAGCAAAGCGGCGGTTGAAACCAACAGTCAACAGACCGTGGCCGGTGGACGATGGACCATCGGATACGGTCGACGGTCCACGGTCTACGGTCAGCGCGGCCAGCACCTTCTCCAATCCAGCATTATCAATTGCCAGCGGTTTCTCGCAGAACACGTGCTTCCCGGCTTGCAAGGCTTTCACCACCAGGTCGGCGTGCAGGTCGTGACGGGTCAGGATGGCAACTGTGTTGATGTTGGCATCGTTCAGGATCTCTTCATCGCTCGAAGTGGCATAGGCGAAGCCGTATTTGCGGGCCGAGTCCTGGGCGTGCAGTCCGCCCGAAGAAGCAATACCCACCAGTTCCACGTCCGCATTCTTCTTGATGGCCGGGAGCAGGGTGGCGTTGGCGAAAAGACCGGCGCCCAATACCCCGAGTTTTACCGTGTCATGTTTTCCCGTGTCATGTACCACGTTGAAGGTAACACGTGACACCGGGGCACTTGACACCTCCTGCGGATAGGTCAGCAGAACGCCGAGGAACGGCTGTTTCTTCTTCCCGGTAATGACCTCGTACGCTTCGGGCGCTTTCTCGATGGGGAAACGGTGACTGATCAGCGGCTTGACCTGTAACCGGCCGCTCGCCATCAGCTCCACCACCGCCTCGAAGTTGCGTCCCTCCGTCCAACGGACGTAGCCAATGGGGTAGTCACGTCCGTTCTCCTCGTAAGATGGGTCATAGCGGCCAGGTCCGTACGAGCGCGAATTGACGAAGGACAATTCCTTCTCATAATAGATCTTGCGGGGGAAGGTCAGCCCGACCGCGCCGGTCGCCACGATGCGCGCCCGGTCGCGGGCAATGACCGCCGCCAGTTCCACCGGGTCGTTCGACGGGGTATCGGCGCAGATCAGAACCACGTCGAAGCCGCGGTTGGCGGTGAACGCCTGGGCGGAGTCCATGGCCTGGTCGCGCAGGCAGGCTGAAAGTCCAAGAGATGAAGCGAGCGCCACGCGCTGCGGGTTGGTGTCGATACCCAGCACGCGGCACCCGGCTGCAGCAGCCATCTGTCCCGCCAGTAATCCCAGCAGACCCATCCCGATGATGGCAACGCTCTCCCCCAACTGCGGCTCGGTGAGACGGAAACCGTGCAGGGCGATCGCGCCCAGCGTGGTAAAGGCAGCCGACTCTAAGTCCACGGAATCAGGGATGGGCGTAAGCAGGCTGCGGGGAATGACGTTGTACTCGGCATGGACGGCGTAATTGCCGCCCGCGCAGGCCACCCGCTGACCCACCTTGAAGCCTTCCATTCCGTCGCCCAAAGAAACGATCGTGCCCGCCGAGGAATAGCCGAGCGGGATGGGCTGGTCGAGCCGGTTGAAGGCCGCCTGTACCGTGCTGACGATGCCTTCGCGCTTCATTTTGTCCACCACCTGGCGCACGAGGTCCGGGCGGGAGCGGGCTTTGCCCACCAGTGATTTTTCGGCGAATTCTACCACCATGCGTTCAGTACCCGCCGAAACGAGCGAAGCGGACACTTTCACGAGCGCCTGTCCCGGCCGCGGGGTGGGCACGGGCACATCTTCGATGGTGGTCTTGCCGGTTTTCATGTTCTGGAGGAGTTGTTTCATGGGAAGTCCGTCATTCGTATCAGGGATTGGGGTTTCGTCCACGAGTATACCCCAAGAAAATCAGCGCGGCAAAATCGGACTGGAAACGTGTAAAATAGTTATACGAGATGAGCACAGAAATTCCTGTCAGCCACACCAAGATCGCCATTCCCACCCTGCACGGCGCGGTTACACACCGGGCGCGGCTATTGGAGTCTCTCGAGGAAGTTCTCGATCGCAAACTCTTTCTCATCACCGCCCCGGCCGGTTACGGCAAGACCACCCTGCTGGCCGATTATGCCCGCCAGAGCAGCCTGCCCGTTTGCTGGCTCTCGCTCGACACTCTCGATAAAGACCCCCAGCGCTTTTTTGCCTACATCATTGCTGCCATCGCCAAAAACTTCAAAACGTTCGGCCGGAATTCCACAGCCGCCCTGCAAAGTTTGACGAACATCGAAAGCGAAGCCGAAACCCTGCTTTCGGCAATCGTCAACGAGATCGAAGCCTGCATCGACGAGCACTTCATTCTGATCGTCGACGACTACCAGTTCGTGGATAACGTTCCGGCTCTGCGAGACCTGTTCAGCCGGTTCATCCTGCTGGCCGGGGAAAACTTTCATCTCATCCTCGCATCCCGCCGCCTGCCTGACCTGCCCAACATCGCCCAGATGGTCGCCCGTCAGCAGGTGGGCGGCTTCGACATGGAACAACTTGCCTTCCAGCCCGAGGAAATCCGCTCCCTGTTCTCGCAAGCGTATGATATCGATCTGACCGATACCGCCCTGGATGCGCTCCTGCAGGAGACCGAAGGTTGGGTCACAGGCCTGCTGCTTTCAGCGGCAGGCGCAACCCGTTCGGGCACGGACCTGGGCACCTGGGCCGCCCAAACGAACACCGGGCGTGCCGCCCGCGCCTCAGGCGTGGACCTGGATGCCTATCTGGATGAACAACTGCTCGCTCCCCAAAAGCCACACATCCGCGACTTCTTGCTGAAAACATCCCTGCTCGAAGAGTTCGATGCCGCCCTTTGTGCAGACGTTTTCGGCCAAGGTGACTGGAAGAAACTCATCGAGTCGATCCGGCACAATAACCTGCTCGTTCTACCGGTCGGGCCCAATGGGCGCTGGCTGCGATACCACAACTTCTTCCAAGATTACCTCCGCAGGCGTTTCCAAGAAGAAGAACCGGAAAAAGCCCGGGCCATTCTGGAACGTCTGGCTGACGTATACCAGGAACAGGGCGAATGGGAAAAAGCCTACGCTGCCACCCGTCAACTCTCCAATCCCGAACGGCAGATCCATCTGGTTGAAAGTGCCGGAACGTACGTCCTGTTGTCCGGACGGCTGATCACCCTGCAATCCTGGCTAAACTCGCTGCCATCCATCGCACTGGAACAGCGCCCTGCCCTGCTTTCCCTGCGCGGTGCTATGCTCTGTACCATGGGCAACGGGGAAGCTTCCCTGTTGCTTCTCGACCATGCCATACAGGAGTTCGAAACACAGGGCGAAACCGATGGTCTTGCCCAGGCGCTTGTTCGCCGCGCCGCCGCTTACCGGCTCACAGGAAAATATAGTAACGCAGTGGCAGATGCCCAGCGCGCCATCCAGTTGGCAAGCGCCCGGGAACATCTTGAACCCGAACACGCCGAAGCCCTGCGTTTCAAAGGTCTGAGTCACCTCCGTCTGGGGCAGGCAGACCTGGCAGCTGCCGCGCTGGAAGAATCCCTGTGCCGCTACGAAAAACTGGGCGAAAACGAAAGCATCGCCCGCTTGCAAATGGAACTTGGCCTGGCCTGCCGCGCCACAGGCAACTGGACTGCCGCCAGCGAGTACTACCAAAAAGCACTGACGAACACCCAGCAACAAGGCAACCTTTCCCTGCAAGCCGCCATTTACAACAACCTGGGCTTTCTCTTTCATACACGGGGAAATTACGAGCAAGCCGTCAAAAGCGTCGAGAAAGGACTGGAATGTATTCGGAAAAGCGGCTTTCAGTGGCAAAGGACCCTGCTCCTTGCCACACTGGGAGACATTCTCTCCGATCTGGATGAATATGCGTCAGCCCGCCAGGCCTATGAAACAGCCTCGCAGCTCGCCGCCCAGATCAGTTACCAGTTCCTGAATACCTATCTGTCCCTGGCCCAGGTTCGGCTGGCCCGGCTGGAGGGGAAACTGCACGAAGCACGCGCTGGCATCCAACGTATCCAATCCGAACCCGCACAGTGGAACGGCTATGAACTGGGCCTGTTGCATTTGGAAAATGGCTGCCTGCTTCTGGCCGAAAAGGATCCTCACGCCGCCATCCCGGAACTAAAAAAAGCCTGTGACCAATTCCATAACGGCAACCTGGTGATTGACACAGCCCATGCCAGAATCTGGCTAGCCGCGGCAGTGACCGGGTCCGGGGAAAGAGCTGCCGGAGCACGGTTTCTACAGGAGGTTATGGCGTCCCATCCCGGGAAAAGCGGCGAAACGACCCTGATGAACGTACTGCGACACGCTTTGCCCTGGCTGGCTGATCTCAAGTCGGACCCCGAAACCGGGGCGCTGCTCGAACGCGTCCGCCAAGCCGGTGAAAGACTCCCCATTCTGCGCAAACACCTGCGTCAAATTCTGACATCCATTCCCCTGCAGGGCGCGCGGCTGGAAGCGTACGCATTTGGGAAGCCGCAAGTACGCATGCACGGTAAAACGGTCACCCAGAGTCAGTGGCAGACCACATCGGTGCGCAATCTGTTCTTCTATTTTTTGTCCCGTTCCCGCCCGATGACCAAGGAAGAGATCGGGGAAGTGTTCTGGCCGGAAATCAGCCCCGAAAACTTGAAGATACGGTTCAAAAACGAGATCTACCGGTTGCGTCGCGTGGTTGGTCAGGATGTGATCGTCTTCAACGGGGATGAATACTTTTTCAACCCGAGCACAGACTACGAATACGATATCGAGACCTTCAACACGCGCCTGTTGCTGGCCCAAAGCGCTGAGAACACCGAAGAAAAGATTGCCCATCTGCAAGAGGCTGTTGGACTATGGCGCGGTCCCTACTTGCAGGATGTGGATGAAATATGGATATGGCCTGAACGCCAACATTTGGAGCAGGCTTATCTGGATGCACTGCGCCAGCTTGTGGAACTCCAACGTCAGGCCGGCGATCTCCAAACCGCCCTGCAAACCTGCCAGCGCGCCCTGGAAACCAACCCCTGTCTGGAAGAATTCGTACGCGAAGCAATGCGCATCCATGCCAGGATGGGGAATCGCCTGGGCGTGGTCTGGCAATACCAGGCCTGCTGTCAGTCCCTGCGCTCCGAATTGAACCTGGAACCGGAGGCAGAAACCCAAAACCTCTACAAACGCTTGACAGATTGAGGCTCACCATCCCCCATTCCATACCAGCCCCTCCGGGGGTTTTTGTTTTTAATTTCTAATTTTTCTGCTGTTTTTTGAAGCCACCTTTGAAGCCTGCCTCTCCGTAATGTAAAGCCAATAACAAAAAAAGAGGTGCTTCATGAAACAGCAATTTGCCAAACTCATCGTCCTTTCGCAGAAGATCAACCGCCAGCATATCCAGCTTGCACTTGCGTTGATCGCCCTGGTTCTGTTCGTCCTGGGTGCCGGTGCTCCCGAAGACGGCGGCTGGGGACCCCGTTAAGCCTTGATCCTGCTTGGCGCCATCCTGTCCGGACTGACGACTGGGCTGCTGGTAGCCCGCTGGAAAAAACGCCCGTGGGTCTTCCCCTCCCTTCGTCTGCTTTGGCTGGTCATCCTTGCCTACCTTCCGCAATTTCTGGCGTTTTCCCTGCCCATCACGCGGACACGCATCCCGGATATCTGGGCTTCCGGCGGTTTGGTAGTATCGCAACTCCTGTTACTCGTCTTCTGCTGGTACAACCGGCGCATTCCAGGCATCTGGCTCATGGCACTGGGTACAGCACTCAACCTGATCGTTATCATCGTCAACGGCGGATTGATGCCCATCAGCCCTGAAACCGCCGCCCGACTGGTCCCGGCAGATGTACTCGCCAGCTATCCCATGGGAACCCGCTTCGGATACGGTAAAGATATCCTGTTACTCCCCGAACAGACCCATCTGGCCTGGCTTTCGGATGCATTCCTGCCACCGGAATGGTTCCCTTACCAGGTGGCATTCAGCCTGGGCGATATCCTGATCGCAGTTGGAGCCTTTTGGCTCACATCATTCGCCTGCTTATTGGAAAGAATCAAGGAGCCTATCCAAGGATAAAACATGCTCGATACAAAACCGCTACAGCAAGCCATCGCGCTGGCATTTTCCTCCACGAAAAAACATGGAGGTTTAAACCGGGTACTGGCCGCGGCAGTCATGAGTCCCAAATTCTGCCACCTGTTACTGGAAAACCCATCCCTGGCAGTCCAAACCGGCTTCCAGTG
>CAZRCR010000123.1:0-6018 GCA_964598615.1 uncultured Anaerolinea sp. | reverse complement strand
CAAAGGTCAGGGTATTCATGCCCGCCGACAAGGCCCTGTCCGTGGCGATCTGTTCGCCGGTGCCAAACGCACCGTTGCCGTTGAAGTCGATCCAGGCGTTGAGATAGCCGGCGCTGCTGGCGCTCACGCTGATCGTGTAGGGTAGTCCCGGCATGATCGGCGTCTGGAAGGCCACGCCGTCTTCGTCGTCCGTGCCGCTGGTGTCATCGCCGGTCGCCGCGGCGGTCGGAGCGCCGTCGGTTTCGGTGTTATCCACACCGCTGCCGAGATAAACGTTCGGGAGAGTCGGGACGGCATTCCTGGCACCGTCCGAGGTCAGGATCGTGTCATAGGTATCCGGCAGATCGCCGTAATCGTAAGCGACCGGCAAAGCCGTGCAGTTCTCGTTTCCGGCAGCGTTGACGGCGCACACGGCGTAGAAGTAACCTGTGTGGTTGTCGGTGTAGCTGACGCGCGCATCGTCGGAACCGAAGGACGGCGGAGTGACCGTGTCGAGCAGGGTGCTGCTATCGGGCGTGAACCCGGCGTTGGCGCTGCCGTAGACCGTGTAACTGGTTGCCACTTCCACGCCGCTGGCAGTGTCATCGCTGACCAAGTCCCAGGACAGGGTCACGGCTGATGTGGTATGCGTCTCGGACAGGTTCTCCGGGGCCGCCGGGGTATCGATCTCGCTCTGTTCGAGCAGGACCACGCCCCAGGTCGGGTTGACGCTCACGGTGACCGCACCGCCGCTGACGGTGTAGGTGTTCCCGTCCAGGGCGTTGACCAGCGTCTCGCCGTTCGTCAGGTTGTAGGGGGAAGATGTCAGCCCGGAAAGGGTGACGGAGTGGGTCGAGCCGCTGCGGTTCAGGACGATGAGAGCGGTCTGGGAACCGTAGGTGCGGGCGTACCCGTAAAGCTGGTTGGTGTCATCAATGACGACGCCGTGGACCACGTCGCCATCCTGCAGGGCGCGGTAGCTCTGGCGGATGCTGGACATGGTGCGCATGAAATCCTGCAGGCCGGTATCGGCCACGAAATCGCCGGTGGTATCGTCCCAAGGGAACGGGGCACGGTTGTACGGGTCATCTTCGTACTTGCCGCTGCTATAGACACCATCCTGGTTCAGGCCTACTTCGTCGCCGTAATAGACGGTCGGTGCGCCGGCATATGTGAAGGCAAAGAGCCACAACTCGCGCATGCGCTGCAGGGCTGCGGGATCGTTGCCGTTGTTGATCTGGCGCAGTACGAAACGCAGGCGGTTGGTGTCGTGTGAGTCGCCCAGGTTCATCATGGCTTTCCAGGCTTGCTCGGGGTAATCTTCCTCGATGGCCATTAGACGGGCATTGAATTGAGATGGGCTGATGTAGGAGACCGCTCCGCTGGCGCTACCGGCATTGCTATCATTGTCCTCCCACATCGTGCCGCCGGTGCAGCCGCTGCCGGAGCAGCCGGTGAACAGCCACGAGAGGACTGCCGAGCGATAGCGGTAGTTCATCACGCTATCCCACTCATTGCCGAGCAGCCAGGCAGAAGCGTCCCCCCATTCCTCGCCGAGGGTGACCGTGGATGAGTCCACGCTGCGGACGGCGCTGCGGAAGCCTTCCCAATAATCATTGGCTGGGTCGCTGGTGAGGCCCGGGTCCACATCGCCGCCCACGTCGAAGCGCCAGCCGGAAGCGCCCTGGCTGACCCAGTACGGACCGACAGAACTGGTACCGTTGTTCCAGATCAGGTTGCGGACCGCAGTGCTGTTGGCCTGCAGTTTGGGGAGCGAGCCGTAGCCGTACCAGGCGCGGTAATTCTGGGTCGCGTCGCTGACGCCGTTGTTACACGTGCCGCCATTCTCGCTTCCAAAACTGCCTATCTGGAAATAGAACCAATCATAGAACGATGAAGTATTGCCCTCGCACGCGCCGCTATTATCATCACCGGAAGAAAGATTACCGGCGGCATCGTAGCGGCTGTAGTAGTCGAAGTAGGTGCTGTCGGAGGATGTGTGGTTGAAGACGCCGTCGAGGATGATGCGCATCCCGTGGGCATCGGCTGCCGCCACGAGGGTCTGGAAATCGGACAGGGTGCCGAAGTCCGGATCGATGGTCATGTAGTCGGCAGTGTCGTATTTGTGGTTGGATGGGGAACTGAAGATGGGGTTCAGGTAGAGCACCGTCACGCCCAACTGGTCGAAGTAGCCTGCGTTGATCTTTTCAGTGATGCCTGCCAGGTCTCCGCCGTAGAAGTTGTTGCTGTAATCGCTGGGGCAGGCCGAACTGCGCGGGTCGCAGATGACCGTGTTCCAGTCAGTGTCGTTCGAACGGTAGATGGTTGTGCCGCCATAGAAAAATTCTCCGGCAGCCGGGTCGTTGGATGTGTTCCCGTCGCGGAAACGATCGGGGAAGATCTGGTAGACCACACCGCGCTGCATCCAGGATGGCACGCTGAAGGAAGCGTCATAGACCGTGATCTGGAAGCTTTTGCTGTCATCGTAGCTGTCACCCATAGCCCCGTAACCGCCGCCGTAGAACTTCGGATCATCGTCGGTGTAGAAATCCTGGTCAGCGCTGTATCCCGATGGGCACACCCCGTTCCCGTTATCGTTCAACTCGAAGAAATAGTAGAGGATGGTTGCCGAAGTCGGAACGGGAATATTTGCATACCAATAATCGTATGTGGTTGGATCGGTGTCGAACGTTCCATCCCAACTCATGTTGTAATACGTTTCGGTATTCGTGCGGTCTTCCCACACACGGACCCGGGCGCTGCTCAGGTCTCCCTGAGCCACGCGCAATCGAAGTTTTATGAATGACACACTGCCTGCGGCAACCGCCCCAAAGCTGCTACGGTAATCCGTGTTAAAGGAATCGTGCAAGGTTTCCGCCCAGTGGATATTGCAATCCGGGCCGCCAACCGTGTAGTTCCAGTTGAAACCGGTCCAGCCGTAGTCACTCCCGAACTCATTCCGGGTGAACAACTGGTAGCGGACATATGTGCCGCTGGCCTGTGCCGGGATGGTGAAACGCCAGTTGGCTCCGGCATAGCTGGTGTCCCATGTCCCTAGAACGATTACGTAGTTGCTGCCGATGTTGTATTGCAGTCCGGCCGTTTCGCCAAAGGCAGTATCGCTGTTCACCCAGACGGTCACGGCCTGACCTGAAACCGGGCTGCTCGGGTCCTGGGCTATCCAGGTGCGATACGTAGAAAAAACCGGTGCTGCTAAATTATTGGAAGCAGCAACCGGTGAAAAAGACAATAGCAAAGCAACCAAGACACTGACGGCAAGCAGGTTATAACGGAGAATCTTTTTAGCGGCCATGGCAACCTCAACAACACAAATGAATTTGTACGATTCTACACTTTCGCTTCCCTTAAGACAAGATTAATAGAAAAACCGGGAATTTTTCATCCCGGTTTTGGAAAACAGATTCAGGGTCCGCGCTGACCGGTTAAATAACCGGTTTCCCATCCTTATAGAACAGGTCGCCGTCCACTTTGATCTCGGCGTCGTGCATGTCGCAGAGCATGTCCCAGTGGATGCCAGATTCGTTCTTTGAGCCGCTTTCGGGGTAGCCGTTGCCCACAGCCAGGTGGATCGTGCCGCCCATCTTCTCGTCGAAGAGCATGTTCTTGGTGAAGCGGGTGATGCCATAGTTGGTGCCAATGCCGAACTCGCCCAGGGTGCGCGCCCCGGCGTCGGAGTTGAGCAGGGAGGTGAGCAGTTCCTGGTTCTTGGTGGCGGTCTCTTTGACCACGCGACCTTTTTCGAACCACAGTTCGATATCGGTCACTTCCTGGCCGTACTCGATGGCGGGATACTTGAAGCGTACCCAGCCTTCGGTGGAATCTTCGACCGGGCCGGTGAAGATCTCACCATCCGGGAAGTTGACCTTGCCGTCGCAGGGGATGAAGGCCCGGTCTTTGACGGACATTTTCAGGTCGATATTGGCACCTTTCAGGATCACTTGGTTGCGGCCTTTCATCCAATCGACGATCTTTTTCTGCCGCAAACCCTCTTCACGCCAGAAGGCCACCGGGTTGTCGTCGTTGAGCATGCCCGCGCCGTAAACGAACTCGCGGTAATCGGCCAGCGACATGTCGGCTTCCTGGGCCATGGCTTGGGAAGGATACGCCGTCAGGCACCAGCGCAGCGCACCGGTGGCAGCGCGGCCGTAAAAGGTCTTGGTCACCCCCGCCCCGGCCTTGCTGATACGCGCCATCTTGGACGGGTCAATGCCGCTCAGTTCACGCGTGTTGTGCTCCGTCCACAGGTTCAGGCTGGCATCGAAGGTCTCGGCCACCAGTTTGCGGATCGGGGAAACAAAATCCAGTTGGGCATCGGAAGCGTGCTTTAAGAAGACCTCGTCTGCGCCCGGAACGGCGTTCGAGATGAATACGTTCGCCCCGGCTTTGATGGCCTCTTCATAGGCAGCCAGGGTCAACTCTTCGGCCAGCGGATGCGTGCGGATCTGCAGCATCTGACCGGGCTTGATTTCCAGAGCATAGTGGATCAATACTTTGGCAAGTTTTGTTACGCGGGGATCGGGCATGGGAAATATCCTTTCGGGCTGGTCTATGTGTCCATAATACCTTGCCTGGGTCCACCTGTCATCCTTATTCTTGGGGATTTGTGCGCACAGGCGTGGTCTGATCGCCGAACTCTATCCATGCTTCTTCGAGCAATGCCAGGAACTGTTCCGGGGTTTTCTGTTCGATGATCTTGACCCGGCGCAGGCGCGGGATGGACTGCAGTTTCATGTACTGCATGGCATGTTTGCGGAAGATGTACATGCCTTTGTCCTGACCGTAGTATTCCAGCGTGCGACTCAGGTGCAGGCGCACCATCTGTTTAACGGTTTCGAGCGGGACCTCGGACCTGTCCATGCGGGCAAAGATCCACGGATTGCCGACCGCAGCGCGCCCGATCATGACCGCCTCGCAGCCAGTGTACTGCTTGAGCCGGTCGATATCCGCCACAGTATGCACATCCCCGTTGCCGATGACAGGGATCTTGACTGTCTGTTTGACATCGGCGATCACATCCCAATCCGCTTCTCCGGCATACATCTGTTCCTTTGTCCGCCCGTGGACGGCAATGGCTGCGCCGCCGTTTTCTTCCACGATGCGGGCGATCAGTTTGTAGGAGCGGTAGCCTTCCCATCCGATGCGGATCTTCCCGGTGACCGGGATCGGGAGCGCCCGACTGATCTTGCGGAAGATGCGCGCCACCTTGAGCGGCGTGCGCATCAACCCCACCCCCGCGCCGCTGTGGGCGACTGTCTTTGCCGGGCAGCCCATGTTGATGTCCACGATGTCGGGCGAAAGTTCCTGCAAACGCAGGGCGGCTTCGAGTAGTTCGTCCGGGTCGTCGCCGTAGATCTGTAAGGCCACCGGTCGTTCCATCTCCTCGAAACGCAGGCGTGGACGCATGTGTTTGAAGGCCTTGACGATATACTCCGCCCGCACGAACTCGGTGTAACTCATGGCTGACCCCAGGCTGCGGCAGATCGACCGGTAGGGCCAGTCTGAGAACCCATCCATGGGTGCCAGGATGGCATCCCCGTAGACAGGGACACTCCCGATATGAAAAATGGGGGATGTGTGGGTTTGGATGGCTTCAGACATGGATGTATTATAATCATTATAAGTAAGGTGCATTTTTATACGTATTCCATCCCCCATTTGTTGAAAATAGCATACCAACTTCTCTTTCCATAAGTCAGCTATCATCAAAGGAGAAAGACAATGACTCGCTTAAGCATCCGCAAAAAGATCATGTTCGTTTTTATGCTGGTCTTTGTGGTCGCACTGTTGGCTATTTTTACATGGGTCTACATTTTTGCCAATCAAGTTGCCACCACCAACTTGCAGGAAGATCTAATGACATCTGCCACAACAGCTGCCAGCCTGATTACTCAGGAAGATTTTGAAGCGGCCCAGGCGGATCCGGAAGGGGAAGCTCACGACTACATCACCGATCTGTTGGATGTGGTCTTGTATTCCAACTTAAACCTGGCACAGGTATATGCCATGGTTCCCACGGAC
>CAZRCR010000122.1:0-6019 GCA_964598615.1 uncultured Anaerolinea sp. | reverse complement strand
CAAGCTGTTTTAGCGGACCGATACCCCGTCCGCTTGCGGCGGGGTAGTTCATTTTGAACCTTTTGTAATGAAACTAAGAGCGGATTTAAAAAAGGACAGTGGAACAACACTTACAGTTCTTGCCCAATTATTATTACAAATCAAGCAGTGGACGGAACCTGAGTGTAAACTCAAATCTAATGGTTTGCTTCAGGGGGAGTTTGAGTTACCAACAAAGCATTTTTCGGAAAATTCTTCCAGAGAGGGATATGACCTTCTTTTCAAAACATCCGATGCAATTATCGAAAAGTGTTGGAGAATGAATGCGGACCGCAGTGAAGGGAACTTTGTATCATCAAACAATCTCTCAAATGAAATAACAGATTTGATTAGAACTTCTGTTGTTTCTCCTACTTTATTTCATGCGCGTATGTTTGCAGAGCGTTTAGTGGCATGGAAAAGTTTTATACCGGCAGACGATATAGAAAAACATTTTTCTGCTATAAGTAATGTGACTGTAGACAAAGAGGCTAAACCAGCAAGTGGGTATTTTGCATATCATAGTATAGTTACTTTTGATAATAGACAGTCAATAGAAGTCCAAATTTTCTCTCAGCTTAGTTCTGCTTGGCGCAATATTTCTCATAAACTGTATGAAAAAACCAGGATCGGGTCTTCTGCGTACCTAACGCCAGGTTCACCTGAAGCAAGGTTGATCTCACTAGGACATATGCTCCATCTTGCAGAATGTGAGCTAGATCGGTTATCAACAGAACTAAAAGATATACTTTAGAATATCAACTTCTTAACTGATCACTCGAGTCATTAAATGGGTGGTTAATGATTTATTTATGCGTCGTTTATATAAGCCACCCAAAAACAAGATTGGCGAGTGGTAAGTTTTCTCCACGCAGTAGGAGTGGACACACATGTCCGCCATTGCCTTTTCTATTCGCATCATTTGCCTAATTCGCGTTAAAACTCCCAAAGCGCGATACAATCCCCGCCATGCCTGCCAATATCGAGATCAAAGCCCGCGTGCCCGATTTTGCCGCCCTGCGCCAGCGCGCCGCGGCCCTGAGCGACACTCCTGTAGAAGTCATCCCGCAGGAGGATACCTTCTTCCATACCCCCAAAGGCCGCCTGAAACTGCGCCTGCTCGCTCCCGACCGCGCCCAACTGGTCTATTACGAGCGTCCCGACCAGGATGGTCCCAAGCGTTCCAACTATCACATCTTTCCCACTTCCGATCCTGAAAACCTGAAAATGACCCTGGCCCTGGCCCTGGGTGTGCGCGGCGTTGTCCGCAAGACGCGCTATCTTTATATGGCCGGGCAGACCCGTATCCATCTCGATGATGTGGAAGGGCTGGGTCATTTTATGGAACTGGAAGTCGTCCTGTGCGACGGGCAGACCGATGCCGAGGGGCAGGCCATTGCCGAAGATCTAATGACCCGGCTTGGGGTCCGCCAGGAAGACCTGCTCGAAGGCGCTTACATGGACCTGCTCGAATCCGATCGGACCTGAAACCTGCCATGCCTGCCAAACCTGTTCTTGCTTCCTGTCTGCTCCTGACCCTGCTGGTTGCCTGCGCTGCTTCTCCCGCCACGACCACGTTTTCGGATTCAACCATCACCCCTGTCGAACGGACGGCGGTGCTGAGCGAAGCGGGCGGTGAAGTGTTCATGCGCCAGCCGGATGAGGCTGCATTCATGACCGCCGAAACCGGCGACATTCTTGACGAGAATGGACAGGTGCAGACCGGCGAGGCTGGCCGCGCCCGCCTTGATATCTCGGACCAGTCGCTTGTGCGCCTTGGCCCGCTGACGCTGTTTACGTTGATTGGCATGGAAGAGACCGAGACCGGTTTTCTTGCCCGTGTGCGCCTTGAACTGGGCGAACTATGGGTCATCCTGCAAGGCGGCAGCCTCGAAGTGGACACGCCTTCCGGCATCAGCATGGTGCGCGGCTCCTACATGGGCGTCAGTTTGGATGAAGATGGGCGCGTCACGGTCACCTGCCTGGAAGGGACGTGCACCGTGTCCACTCCATACGAAGCGGTTACGCTCACGGCAGGCCAGTCCGCACATCTACCATCGGCGCAGGATTGGCAGGAATACATTGGTTCAGGCGGAACGCTGGAGATGCCAGCCCTGGTTGTGGTCTGGATGAACGAGGCGCAGGTCCGTGCCTGGCTGGAGAATAACCCTGAAGCCGAACGTATCCTCCCGGCAGTGACAGCCACGGCGGCGGTCAACCCTGATCTGCCGCGCCCGTTCCAGGTCACGCCCGACCGGTTGTGGCCGATGCTTACCCCGTCTGCCACGGATACCGGTCATGTTTTCCTGCCGTCGGTGCCCTGCCTCCAGACCGGAACCTGTGCCCAGGTTTGCACTGCCACGCCGCGCCTGTGCACCGTTCTCAAGACCGCCCTCGAATCCCAGGGCGTGGACTTCTCTGCTTTCCTGGCCTGCATCTCCACATCCACTGATGCCCAGACCTGCGCCGACCAGTCGCGGTAAAATAGGGCCGATGTCTACGCCCGTGCGCCGGCACACCGGCAAACTCCCCCGCCTGCCCGAAGATCCCCCCGATGCCATTCCCCTCGAGCGCGAACCGCTGGCGAAGGCCGAAGCGCCCATCTGGCGTGAACTGCGCATCATGCTGGCCGCCAAACTCTACGGGGCAGGACGGCTTTCCTCGGAACGGGCTGCCAGGCTGGCGGGTAGTCCGCATATCGAGTTCCTCCTGACGCTGGGGTTTTACAAGGTCTTTCCATTGCTGGACGAACTGCTCGAGCTGGAAATGGAGGCGCATGGACCAGCTTCCGACTAAGGTCTCGTGCAGCGTTTCCCCCATCATCTATCTTTACCGCATTGGCGCTCTGGGATGGCTTCCCAAGATGTTCGATGAGATCCTGATGCCTTCGGTGGTGCTGGAAGATCTCCTGGAGGGGCGTTTCATCGGTTACGATGTCCCCAGTCCCTTCGACCTGCCGTGGGTGGAGTATGAGGACCCACAGTTGACCATCCCCGCGGCCTGGGTTTCGCTTGACCTGAGTTCGGGGGAGGTGGCAGCCCTGGCGCTGGCTTTCGAGACGCCGGATTGCACCGTGTTGCTCGACGAACCGATGGGGCGCAAAGCTGCCCACACAGTGGGAATCGACTGCTGGGGCACGCTGAAGATCCTGGTTGAGGCTAAAAAACGTGGCCTGACCGAGTCTATTGCCCCGTATGTGGAGAGTCTCCACAAGGCGGGTATGTACCTGACAGATGAAACTCGTCAGCGTATCCTGAAATTGGCAGGGGAGGGGGAAGTGGAAGAGAAACTCGAGCCGTTGAAGTTGATCTAGCAGATATGACAGAATCTTGTGTATGAGGGAAATCAGATTGGATGCGGATGGCAGTGCAAATCTTCAACCGACTACGTAAAAACTTGCAAGCTTATTAGCTGTCTGGCAAGAATGCGCAAATTCCTGTAATACTCGGATCTGCGCGAATTATCCAAAATCGCGTAGCAGCTATCTTCTATTTCCATAAGAGCATTCTGCAGGTCGGCATCGCTTGTCTCTTTTCGCTTGACGATCGATGCACTCAAAATACATCTGATCTGAGGGGGTTGGATATCATCGGCTCTGCCAATATCGAACTTGTGTTCTATTTCGTTGCCGACTTCTATCAGTAGGTCAATCTCATTTCCTGCACTTTCGGACGGAGAGTAACCTACCAACATTTTCTAGTTTCCTTACTGAATGAACTCCGGACCCGCTTTTGTATTTGCCAGAGCATCGAGGATCAAAATATATTTATTGAGCAAGTAGACAAGATCATCGAAATTTCTTTCCAGTTCATTCGAGATTTCATAGGGAAGATGACCTGTGTATAAATGCCGGTCTATGTTGGTGAATTGGAGCCTTAGGGCACGCAAGGAACTTATGAGGCGCTTGGTTTCAAACGATATATTTTGTTTTTTATCTGGAGCATGTGTCTGTTGGATGAGCGCGGAACTGGTTAATATTTCATCCTGTACTCTTGTCAGTAAGGTCAACGATTCATTTTTTAGGTTGCCGCTCAGATTCAGGTTCGGCCACCGGCTGTGACAATCGGCTAGGGTGAGCAGGTAATAGGCTAGGGTTCTCGAGGATTGCAAAAATGCGTTATCGGAAAACTCATTAGTAATCACTGACATGGTCTTTTCTCCATATTTTTTCTTCATCATGGCGACTGTCTCCAGTATCTCTTTCAGAAATGCTCCTTGGGCAAGAGACAAGTCGCCATTATAGCACATACGTTCTATTATGTGGGATATTGTTTCGATGGTATATGCCGTACTTTGGGACTGTTCCGATGGTAACTCTTTCTCCCTGCCCGGCAGGATGTTTTCTGGATAAGCGAGCGCGGCAGGAGATGGTTTGTTCTTTGTTGAGCGATTGGATAACGGAGTGTTCTGGTGCAGGATTTCTGTCTGGGTGACGGCTGAGGGGTATGATGAATTCCCAGCCAAAGCCCAAACAAGCCTTGTCTTCCAGTCATAAGAGGAATAATCGACCCATTGAATTCCCGCCAGCATGAATTGGAATTCCTCGGGAATTTGTACAGTATCCAGCCTCAGTAAAAAGATTTTCCTCTTTTTTTCAAAAGCCAGTTGTACTTCACGCCGAACATTGTCTGATGCCATGGAATTTGCGGACATGAACAAAAGGAATGCGCCACAATCGTCAATCCCCTTACTGATTTCCCTTGTCCATAAATCGCCAGTCTGCAAATTACGGGTATCCATCCAGAAATCCAAGCCAATGTTCCCAAGTTCCTGGACTATTTGCTGAACTTGATGCAAATCCGGTCTTCCGTAGCTCACGAAGATTTTTTTCATGATCAAGGGGGTGCTAATCGCCGCACTTGGCGTTAGTGAACCGGCAGGCGACACTGCTTCTGATTTTTTCAGACCCGGTCAGCCTTCTGTTGTCGAGGAAGGGGAATTGCAAGCTTGACCTTTCGATAACGAATTGTTTCATGTGCGATTCCACACCTGCTTGAAGCCGTGTTTTTCAGTATAGCATAAATTGCTATGTTGAGGTCAATGCCGCAATGCGTTTTTGATAAGAGGATGGCTTGGGCGGGGATAAAAAAGAAACAATATTCCAAGCTGGCTGGCATTACGCATCCCACTAGGCAAAATACCTTCAGACTGGCCACAAATAAACCCGTGCATTGTCTGCTCCATGGGGACTCTGTTCCACGCTAGGGAATCGTTTTCAGGCTGGCTTGTAACTGCACATCATTCCCTCTGTGGGGCTTCTGTTCAGCAAAAGGAAACTGTCTTTGGGCTGGCTTGTAGCCGCACATCGTCCCCCTGTTGGGATTCTGTTCAGCAAAAGAAATTGTCTTCAGGCTGGCCTATAAGCCGCATTCTGTCCAGCAGACAAAAAAGAGCAGGTTTACGTCCCTAAGGATTTCATCCCTGCGTCTGCCTGGGCGATCATCTCTCTGGGGGGCGCGTCTCCGCGCCGCTCTAGCGGCCTACCCGGGACTGGCGATCTCACCAAAGGAGAACGCGCATAAGGTGACGAGCAGCCTCCTCCCGTCCTCAGACGGTTTCGTCCCTGCTTGGCCTTGCTCCCGACGGGGGTTACCTGGCCATCCGCATTACTGGGGATGCCGGTGGTCTCTTACACCACCTTTTCACTCTGACCTTCCCGAAGGAAGGCGACCTGTTTCTGTGGCCCTACACTCCGGCAGGTTAACGCCTCACGGCGGTTTCCCCGCCCCGGGTGCTACCCGACGTCGTGCTCTATGGAGTACGGACTTTCCTCGATCCCGTGCACCGCACGGAACCGCGACCGCCCGGCCAGCCTGAAGACGCCGTTATCATACCGTCATCCTGTCTCCAAGTCAACCATGCTGCGCCGGCCACGGACCGGTGAACGGTCGCGCAAACGAGGAGTTTCATCACCCCTGAAACGTGACCAATTCCCCGCCGGTAAAATTCTGGAATGTGCTTTAATGTTGCCAGAAATGAATTCCACCAATTGGAGGTAAAT
>CAZRCR010000121.1:0-6035 GCA_964598615.1 uncultured Anaerolinea sp. | reverse complement strand
TATACCCGCAGTCGTGGGTGCAGATCGGGGATGATATCACCGCACCTGTGACCGATGGCCTGCTGGCCACATGGGATACGACCGGCCTGGATGGCCTGTACGCCCTGCGGCTGATGGTGGTGCGCTCCGACCAGCGGGTGGACGAGGCGCTGGTGCAGGTGACGCTCGACAACACCCCGCCGCAGGCGGCAATCTCATACCCGGCCCCCTCGGCGGTGCTGACCCGGGCCGATGAGCCGCAGGTGGCCCTGCAGGCGCAGGTCAACGATCCGTTCCTGACGGGCGTTGCCTTCTACCTGGACGGGACCCTGCTCGATACGCTGGAGACCGCCCCCTTTGGCGTGGTATGGGATGCCGCGCCGGGCGACCACACCTTGAAGGTGGTGGCCACCGACCGGGCCGGGAACACGGCGGAGACGAGCATTGTGTTTACGGTGAAGTGACAGTTTCCTTTTGTCGTTGCGAGGAGGGTTGAGTAGGCGGTGCTCTTCCGCCATATCGAAACCCGACGAAGCAATCCCATTCTTTCAAGAGATTGCTTCGCAGCCCAACCCGCTGCTCGCAATGACATAGGCATGATGAAATAAAAGAGACGCTGCGGGGAGCGTCTCTTTTCCCAGTGTGAAGGAGTTGAGTGGATTATGCAGAGAGTAATCAAGATGGTATATTTTATAATCTATTTTCGCTATTCGATGAGTTGAAGTAGTTCTTTCGGGTTGAACTTATTTTTTGTGGGTCCGACGTTTGGGCGTTTTTGGTTCTTGAACGTTTGTATCATTAGGTGACCAAACATCAACAACTGATATTTTTTGCCCAGGAAAGTGTTTTGAAAAATAAGTTTCGGCTTCTTTTGCCAACTTCTCAAAATGCTCAACATATCGGCCACCAATGACTTTACGGAAAGAAAGAATGTGAGGCTCAACAGTTCTCCAAGTCCTTATGAAAATTTCGCAGTGTGATGCTAATAATTCATTACGGGGCACAAGACCAGCCTCTACAAGTTTTCCTACGCGGTCAAAAGTAACACTAACATTCTCTATAATCTCTCGTTCCTCAAGAGTAAGATTTTCAGGTTTTGTGCTTAGTTGTGTATAGAGATAGCGACGTTTTTTTCTCGCTTCATCAGACCCTATCATTTCGTACACTTTGAGCATGCCTTCCAGATGCCTTGTCTTTGTCATCTCCTTCAATTGCCGAAGTGTGACAACGGCTGTATATGTCAGTACGAAAAAACCTAATACTGTCACAATCGAAGAAAGAAGTTCCCATGTGCATTTATTAGACATTATTTCGAGTATTTTCATCTTTTCCTTAATAAATCAGCGAGTATCCCGAAATACATCGATAATTGCTGTGTTGGCAAGAAAGGGTATAGCCATACTTCTACTACGAATTGTAAATGTTGTCCAATGGTTCCTTTTAGGCAGGCTGGCGCAATACTTTTACTTCCTGCTGGATGCGTTCAGCCAGTTCGGGCTGTACCGTTTCAAGGTCATAACGCACCTGCAAGCGCAGCCAAACCTCGGCGCTGGTGCCGAAGTAACGCTCCAGGCGGTACTGGGTCAGGCCAAGCGGTTTCATGAAATCATCCAGGAGGACTTCACCGGGATGGATGGGGGAAGGCAAGGCATTTATGGTCATTCTCTCAATCGTGGTAATCCACTATTTCCACATTGCGGGCTTTATTGGCTGTCCACTCGAAGCAAATGCGCCACTGGTCATTGATTTGGATACTGTGTTGCCCGGCGCGGTCGCCTTTGAGTTTTTTCGAACTTGTTACCAGGCACACTGCAAATCCTGTGCTTCATCGAGATATAACAGTTTGCGCCGCAGTTATGTATTCTCTTCAAGCCAGCGCAGGGCTTCCGTTTCATCGATGAAAAGTCGATGGCGGTAGCCGGCATTATTCGTGACAATGTCGGTGAATTCGTAGCTTCTGTCGCCTTGATCGACAATGACAGCAATCTTGGCGCCGCCGAAGCCAAACCATTTGGCAAACTCATAGATCTCGTAGTCTTCCAGTGTCCCCCGCATATCAGGCGCTCCGCGAGCGTCAAACAGGAAGGCGGGCGAAGGGAGGGTCTCTCCCAGGCGTTTGACTTCTGGAAGATACCGAACTGTCAATTCCCTTGTCATGGGAACATGGAAGACGATGAGCACATAGTTCTTCCCTTCGGGAATTGAGATGGTAAATTCTGAGTTTTCTATCATGTTATTTACACCGGCTTCTTACAGATAGGGCAAAGGTAATCTGTCTCGAATGTTTCAGGATCGAATTCCATCTCCAGGATATCACGAAGCTTGAAGGAATCGCTTTTGTTCTTCTTGTGAGATGCCCAGTAGGGATAACCGCACGAATCGTATTTGATTTCAAAGTTGGTCAGGTTAATACCAAAAGGTAAAGTTTGCAGGAACGCTTCGACCTTCTTTTTCCTGGTTTCTTCTGGCGCATCACTTTTTACGATTTTCACGATCTGTTGCTTTGATTTGTCCCAATCAAAACGATTTTTCATTCGTTTCTATCCTTTCATCTGCAAACATAGCGTTCAATGGTAACGCCAGTTTCGCAGTTTTTTAGTCCGCAAGCAACCCCGGCGCTTTATCGCAGATTTTAGTTTGCTGGTCCTGGGGTTTCATTCTCCGTCTTGGTCGTCTGCAGTTGCAAGCAACTCTCCGGGGTTGTTCTCGAACAGGTCGTTCGACCTTTTCAGGAAGGTTAAAAAATCCGGTGCAACGTAGTAAATGCCATCCGGGTCATGCTGGTAGACGATGATTTGTCCAACGTTCCCGGCAGGGGATGGGTCGCCATCCCAGAATATCCTTGTGCCGCCCCCGTTAAAGTCTGCAAAGGGGAACCAGAGTTTGTTTGCCCAAAGATCCTGACGGATTCGCAAGTCCCGCGGTGTCCTTTGCTGGTATCCCTCATACTGCTCATTGATCTTGCTGTAGTAACGGTCGATATCTGCGAACGACCCTCTCCAAATCCTCAAGGCTGATGCTACGGAAAGGAACTCGCAAGTTGTTTCTTCGTCTGAATACACGGCGAAGATCCCGGCATCGTTTGAACCGTCCAACTGCAAGTAGAAATCAACGAGGTCGCCGGTCAGGTCGATCCCCGTGGTTTTCCGGATTTGGTCTATTTGAGCGCCGGATGCGCCTTGCACTGCGGGGAACTTTTTGCCCGCGGAGGAAAAAATGAGTTTCAGTCGATTCATCTCCCTGAGAAATTCAGGCTTCATGGCGCACATGATGCGTCTCCCTGTTATTCTCTACGCGTGCCAATGTTCAGCAATGGCATGCACCCCGATGGCCACCCCGATCCCGATCCCCGAAGCCAGCAGATCATTCGGATCGATCTCATATCCCCATGCCACCCACGAAATATACTCCCACATAATGAGCACTCCCAGAACACACAGCGACAAAACCCAGAATGGCAGCTGTAGAAGCCAGACAACTTTCTGCCCGAGAATGGACTCGAACGCTTCCACGAGGAAAGGCATGCCCAGGCTGGCTCCGATGTTAGGAAGTATTCCCACCAGCAAGACGATATATGGGTTAGCGTCAGATGGAAGGGGACGTACTGCCCGGGCCAGGATGACAAGCCCCATACCCAGGAGGAGCATTACACCTGCGACTTGCCTCATGCGAGGTCGCTTTGGGGCGGGCAAACTGCTTGGTTGCTCTTTATCCATCAGTGTTCCTGTTCTTTTCTAATTGATCATTCTGGCAGATTGGCCATCCCCTTCCAGAGTTTGGCCAGCCAGTCGTTCCAGGCAGGGAAGTTTTCGGTTTTGATCAGGCGGTCGGCATCTTCGATCACGCTCAGGGCGCTGGCGTCGGGCAGGCAAAGGGCCAGCAGGGCGGCGTATTCGGCATCATCCATCAACAGTTTGTTGGAGAAGCCCTGGTTGACCTGGGGTGCCAGGGCTGCAAAACGCCGCAGGGCGCTGACATTATCTTCGCCATCCACGTCATAATAGGGTACATCGTGCAGGTCGGGGTTGCCCGCGTAGGTTTTTTCCCAATCCGGGTACGGCCTTACGCCGTACTTTTGCGGATTGGCAGCGACCAGCGACCCCGGGTTGAGGTGGTACGGGGAAAAGATCGCGCCGGCCAGCGGCACTTCCTGGCCGAGACGCAGGGTTTCTGCCAGCGTTTCTTCGTCCTCCCCCGGGAATCCGATCATGAACCCGCCCACGGACAGGATGCCGCTTTTTTCGGTCAGCGCCAGGGTGCGCCGGATATCTTCGGGCGAGTAGCCCTTGTTCATGAGCTTCAGGACGCGCTCACTGCCCGATTCGATCCCGAACCAGAGCGCCACCCAGCCAGCGCGCCGCATTTTGTCCAGGATGGGGTCAAGGTATTTGATGCGCCCGAAGCTGATCCAGCGGGTCGAGAACGGCAGGCCGATCAGACCGTCGCACAGTTCGCCGGTTAGATGGGGGTCGGGGAGTGAGTCGGCCAGGCTGAACAGGCGTGCCCCGTAGCGCCGGTAATCATTGGTAACTTCATCCAGCAGGCTGGATGCCGTGCGTACGCGGGGCGGACGGCTGTACGTGAAGTTGCAGAAGGCGCAGTTGAACGGGCAGCCGCGCCGGGCCGAGACCAGGAAGATGGGCAGGTAACGCTCCAGATCGTACAGTCCCCAGTCGGGGAACGGAAGCATGTCCAGGTCGGCCACCACGCTGACGGGATTCTTGACCAGCTTCCCATCTTCTGTACGGAACATGGCGTTTTCCACTTCGTACCAGGTCCGCTGGCCGCGGGCCACTTCCATCACCTGTGGCATGGAAAGGTCGCTTTCCCCGATCAGCAGGGCATCGTAGACATCTGTGAGTTCGAAAAGGATCTCCTGGCTGATGCGGGCATGGGCGCCGCCGCCCACGATCAGGGTGGATGGGCTGTAGCGTTTCACTTCCCTCAAGATCTCCACCATGCCCCCAAAGCCGAGACGCAGCACTTTGACTGCCAGTACGGGCGGTTTGTGTTTTGAAACGTAATCATACAAATCCTGCGGGGTAACACCCGGCAGGTCGAGGTCGATCAAGGTGCAGGAGTATCCCGCTTGTTTCAACGCCGCGCTGACCGATGCCAGGCCCAGGTCGGGAATGAATTGGTTGAACCAGCGAACTGGCCCGGTGTATCTGGTGAGTACGCAATCCATGATTTTTTCCTGTAGGCGGAAGAGATAATTTATAGGATGAGTGAGGCGCAATGGCTGAAAATTACTTGCCTGGTGAAGGGCTGCCACATACCTCCACCAGATTTTATATGGCATGTTAGCATATAACAACCGGCCAGTTGAGCCGCCCCGCACACGTTGCGGGGTGGTGCGTTCTGGAGCATAATTCCCGCTGGTGAATGAGCGGGAACGTCTGCTCCGGTGCGTGACGGTTGGGCCAGCCGACTATTCCTATGGGACGTTCTTTCAAGCCCGCACGCATGTTTGGCTGCCCGCTCGAATCCGTTCACCTGAGATGCCATTGCTATCAGGCAAGCTCGTATCCGTGTGTGAAGTCATGCCCCAGCAAGTACGCACCTGCCCGACTGGCCGGTCCCTGCCAGCTCTTGTTCCAGGAGGTGCGAACATGCCCCAACCCAATCCCAATTTGGCCCGTTTCATCGGTCTCGACATCCACAAGAAGTACTTCGTCGCCGCAGGCGTGAACCGGGACCTGAACCAGGTTCTCTCCCCGCAGGAAGTCCCCATCCGCCAGTTGAATCGTTGGGCGGAGAAGACCCTCACGTCTCAGGATGCCGTCGTGCTCGAAATGACCACCAACACCTATCCGGTGTACGACGCCTTGAAGCCCTTTGCCGGGTCGGTGACCGTGGTCCATCCTCCCCACGTTGCCCTTATCGTGCGCGCCCAGGTCAAGACCGACAAGAAGGCCGCTTTCACGCTGGCACAGTTGCATGCCGCCGGTCTGCTGCCCGGAGTGTAGATCCCGCCCGTCGAAGTGCGCGAACTGCGTGCCTTGATCGCCCATCGCCGCAAACTGGCCAAGCTTCGCAGCAGTGCCAAGTGCCGC
>CAZRCR010000120.1:0-6102 GCA_964598615.1 uncultured Anaerolinea sp. | reverse complement strand
GCAGCCGGGTAAGCAATGGCGATCAATGAAAACTGCGCCCGCACCGGTTCTGGCCAGAGAAAGCAAAAAACAACGAACAGGAGAAGGGCGGCGCGTTTCATGGCAAAGATTGAGTCTAACATGAAGGCAGGTCAGGGTCAACGCCAAAAGGCATTCAGGCACGCTCATGATGAAAGAAAACAGACCAACCGCCATTCAAAGCGGAAAGCGGAACGACAGGCGCCGTTCCGCTTTCCATACCGATAAAAATACCGGTAAACCGATAATTGCTATTTGCCGTTCTTTGTCTCGTCCGGCACCGCAACAATGAAAAGGCGGCCCCAACTCGGCTCTTTATCTTTGGCAATGCAGGTCTGGAAAGTAAGATGAGCATCGCCGGTATAGTATTGCGTGAAGATCTGCGAGGCCGTGTAAGTTTTACCGGTCGTCAGGTCGGTGAAATCACTGGTGGCGCTTGAGGGTGTGATCGCTTGATAACTGGCAATGACAGTCACTTTGTAATACACCACTTTGCCATCGCCATAAACCAGGCGCACTTCCTGTCCGATCTGCAGGCTGGCAAAACTACCACCCGCCAGGTAGTTATGGGCCAGCAAACCAACCACGTTGTACTGGGCCGCCATGCGGAATTGAGTAACCACATTCTTGGTGGTCGAGACATAGCCGTCCTTGCCAGCAGGCTGCTGCACGATCTTGTAGGCAAACAGGTCAGGTACATATACGCCCCGCACTTCGTCCGCTTTTCCATTCGTCACGGAGGATACAAAATCCGTGAAGGAGGGCATGATTTCCGACGCAGCCCGCGGGGCCGGAGCGGGAAGCGCTCCAGCCGCCTGCACCGTCAAAGACGGAATAACAGATGCGGCCAGCAGAACAAAGATGAAAATGGTCTTGAGTAATCTGGTTTTCATAAAAGCTCCTCCGCAAGGGCTTGCACATGGGAGGAGTTGCCAGAACATCAAGGTGGAAATTCATCTTCGGCAACCTGGCAATCGTGGTCATTTGCATGACGGTAGACCCATGGCTTTGCGTCGCCGGTTTTCACCGGGTTTGCCCTTGTCGGCATCGAAACCGCAAAAACGAACGGGCCTGGTTCTTCCAGGCCCGCAAGAAATGATCTGCTTATTTCGGCGGCCTGGCGATCATCGTCACATCCGGACGGAAGACCCGTGGCTTTGCGTCCCCGGCTTTCGCCGGGTTTGCTATTATCGGACAAGTTCAGTTGTTGAGGTTCAATGCAAATCTTACAAAGTCCATTATAAATTGCCGCAACCGCTTTTCAAGCCACCTGACGTGACTGTTAGGTTACATAATTGTCAGGCCAGGAATCATCCCGGCTTAAATCTTTGATAAGGCTTTGAAAATTGCAGTAGAATCGTCCAGACAACATATCCCCCCAGGAGAACGAATGGACATCAACAAGGAACTCTTCGAGTCAAGCGAAGCGCTGACGTTTGACGATGTGCTGGTCGTACCCGGCTTCAGCGAGGTGCTCCCTTCCGAAACGAACGTAACCTCGAACCTGACCGCGGATATCCAGCTGAACGTACCCCTGCTCTCGGCCGCGATGGACACCGTCAGTGAGGCGCGTCTGGCAATCGCCCTGGCACGCGAAGGCGGCATCGGCATCCTGCACCGCAACCTGTCGCCGGAGCAACAGGCCATCGAAGTGGACAAGGTCAAACGCTCGCAATCAGGCATGATCACCGATCCGATCACCCTGCCGCCCGATGCCACACTCCAGCAGGCCGAAAACATCATGGCAACCTATAAGATCAGCGGCGTGCCCATCGTGAATGCAGAAAAGAAGCTGGTAGGCATCCTGACCAACCGCGACATCCGCTTCGTGGAACCCGGCGATTTTGACCAGCCAATCAGCCGGTTCATGACCCCCCAGCCATTGGTCACCGCGCCGGTAGGCATCTCCCGCGAAGATGCCAAAACCCTGCTCCAGAAGCACCGCATCGAAAAACTCCCGCTCGTGGATGAGTCCGGGCGGCTGAAGGGATTGCTCACGGTCAAGGATATCCAGAAAGAACGCGAATACCCGAACGCAGCCCACGACGAGCGCGGTCGCCTCCTGGCTGGCGCGGCTGTGGGCGTGGGTGCAGACCTGGAAACGCGCACCGGCCTGATGGTCGATGCCGGTCTGGATGTGGTTGTCATCGACACGGCGCACGGCCATACCAAAGGTGTGGTTGCCGCCATCCAGCGCATCCACAAGAACTGGCCCAAACTGCCGGTCATCGCCGGGAACGTGGTCACAGCCGAAGGGACACTGGCGCTCATCGATGCTGGAGCGGCAGCCGTGAAGGTCGGCGTGGGTGCCGGGTCGATCTGTACCACGCGCATTGTGGCCGGAGCCGGGATGCCGCAACTGTCTGCCATCCACGCCTGCGCACAGGCGGCACATCCGCGCGGCGTTCCGATCATTGCTGATGGCGGCATCAAGTTCAGCGGCGACATCGTCAAGGCCATGGTGGCCGGGGCAGATACGGTCATGCTCGGCAGCCTGCTGGCCGGTCTGGAAGAATCGCCCGGGGAAGTGGTCCTGTTCGAGGGGCGGCGCTTCAAGGAATATCGCGGCATGGGCAGCATGGGCGCCATGCAAGGATATGGCAAGGACCGCTATGGCAGCGGCCAGGGCGGACCAAGCAAACTCGTCCCCGAAGGCATCGAGGGACGCGTGCCCTATAAGGGTAACCTGCACGATTTCGTCTACCAACTCACGGGGGGACTGCGTTCCGGGATGGGGTACGCAGGTGCACGGTCGCTCGATGACCTGCGCACAAAGACAAAACTCATCCGCATCACCAACGCCGGTCTGATCGAAAGCCATCCGCATGATGTCATCATCACAAAGGAAGCGCCCAACTACCAGTTGACACAGGATTAGGAAAAGCAAGTAACGTTGCACCAGCAGAACGGGTGCGACGTACTTTTTCCACGAAATTCACGAACTGCAATCCGAAAGTTATACAAAATTTCGAAGTTCCTCGTATAATTGGAAAGTCTTGTGAACCTAGTACTTTGGAGTTGCCAGAATGAGTCAAACCCGCAGCGAACAAATGGTGAACCGCCTGCGCAATATGCAGGCCGCCGCACCTGACATCGAAGCCTCCGCTGTTGTTTCCGTGGATGGCCTCATCATCGCTTCCGCCCTGCCCCAAGGTTCCGAGGAAGATCGCGTCTCGGCCATGTCGGCAGCCATGCTCAGCCTGGGCGAACGCATTGCCACCGAACTGGGCCGTGGCGGGCTGGAGCAGGTTTACATCAAAGGCAACGCCGGGTTCATTGTGCTGACTTCGGTTGGGTCGGAAGCCGTGCTGACGGCTCTTGCCCGCCAGGAGGCCAAACTGGGTCTTATTTTCCTTGAGATGCGCCGGGCGGCAGAAGACCTGGCGAAACTGGTCGGATGAACCGGATCCGCAAGAAAACACTTCCATTCTTCACCAACCCGCGTGGGGAGGTCACCGTCCAACGGCCCTCCCCACGCCCTTTGTTAATCCCACCCTCACCCTTGTTCCGTCTTCCTGGCAGGGAGATGGGCATCCTGGAGTAAACATGACCACGAAATATCTATTCTTTACCGGCGGCGTCGTTTCCTCGGTCGGCAAGGGCGTGACAGCCGCGGCCACCGGCCTGCTGCTCAAGGAACGCGGCTTCAAGGTCACGGTCCAGAAACTCGACCCGTATATCAACGTTGACCCGGGGACAATGAGTCCCTACCAGCACGGCGAGGTCTACGTCCTGGATGACGGGGCGGAAACGGACCTCGATCTGGGTCACTACGAACGGTTCGTGGATATCCGTCTGCGCCGCTTCTCCAACTTCACCACCGGGCAGGTCTACGCCGAGGTCATCAGCAAGGAACGCCACGGCGATTACCTGGGCGGCACGATCCAGGTCATCCCGCATATCACCAACGAGATCAAACGCCGCATCGGCCTGGCCGCCAAAGAGACCGGGGCCGACATCGTCCTGATCGAGGTCGGCGGGACGGTGGGCGATATCGAAAGCCAGCCGTTCCTGGAAGCCCTGCGTCAACTGCGTAACGAGGTGGGGCGCGAGAATGTGTTCTTCATCCACGTTACCTGGCTGCCCTATATCGGAGCGACGCAGGAACTGAAGACCAAACCCACCCAACACTCGGTGGCCGCCCTGCGCTCCATCGGTATTTCCCCCAACATGATCATCGCCCGTTCCGACTACCCTGTGGAAGAAAGTCTGTGCGACAAGATCGCCCTGTTCTGCGATGTGGACAAACGCGCCGTCGTACCGATGGTCACGGCGGACGTGCTGTACGAGGTCCCGCTCCTGCTCGAAAAGGCCGGAGTGGCTGACTATCTTGTAGAAAAGCTCGGGCTGACAGCCACCATCGAACCGGACTGGACCGCCTGGAAAAAACTGGTGGAGGAAGTGCGCAAACCCAAGCCAACGATCCGCATTGCCCTGGTCGGCAAGTACGTGGAGTTGAAGGACGCTTACATGTCGGTGCGCGAGTCCATCAAGCATGCTGCGCTCTCGCAGGGTGTGGAGGCCGAGATCGACTGGGTGCTTTCCACCGATCTCGAAAAAGGAAAAGGATGGGAAATGGTCGAGGCTGCGGATGCGATCCTTGTGCCGGGCGGGTTCGGCTCGCGCGGCACGGAAGGCAAGATCCAGGCCGCCAAATACGCCCGTGAGAACCAGGTGCCATATCTTGGTCTATGTTTGGGAATGCAGCTAATGTGCATCGAATTCGCCCGCAACGTGCTCGGTCATGAAGATGCCAACTCGACCGAGTTCGACCGAACGACCGCCCACCCGGTCATCGACCTGATGCTGGAACAGCGTTCCATCACCGATATGGGCGGGACGATGCGCCTGGGTTTGTACCCCTGTGTTCTCCAATCCGGAACGAAAGCCGCCACAGTCTACGGCGTGACACACGTTGATGAACGCCACCGCCACCGCTGGGAATTCAACAACGCCTTCCGCAAGGAATTCGAACAGGCCGGGATGGTCTTCTCGGGTATTTCGCCGAACGGACAGTTGGTGGAAATCTCGGAACTCAAGGACCACCCCTACATGGTCGGCAGCCAGTTCCACCCGGAGTTCCTGTCCCGTCCCATGCGCCCGCATCCGCTGTTCGTGGGACTGGTCAAGACGGCCAAGGAACGCGGGAAGAAGTAAGGGATATTTGTTACCATCAAAAGAAGAACAGGCTTCCAAGTCATGATAAACAGGGAAGCCTGTTCTTATACTCTAATCTTTCATCCCCCTACTTACACAATGATGCTTATATTCTTGCATCATTGTGTAACGATAACTACCCGAAAACCAATTTCATCATTGGTTTCGATTGGAAAATCTCCATAGCGCGCCGAGAGACGTCCCTGCCTAGTGCTGCTATGCCATGACCCTCCTCGGAGTGCCATAGTATCTAGTGCCTTATCGCTGTAATTCGCTTGCCATTCCCACACATTCCCTACCATATCCATTATTCCAAACGGACTCTTCCCACTCCCATGCTTCATCACAGAAGTTGTATATCCTTTTTTAAAAGCAATATTAGCGTGCTTTAAAACCTCGATTTCTCCTGAAGTGTCACGCCCAGGCAAATCCCAAGGATAGCGGTCTTCGGGCTTGTCACCGCCCGCGGCAACTACCCATTCGATTTCAAGAGGCAAACGCAAGATTACCGAATCCTTTAGAGATGGATTAGCTTGGAATTCAATCAAGGAATCCCAATTCATCATGAGCCACTTGCAGTAAGCATTAGCTTCGTACCAAGTAACTCCCACAACAGGGTTTTCGGCCTTTAGAATACCGAACTCAGGATTATTCCATGATCTTGGTTGAACTCTCCACATTTCTCCTGGGAAAGATTCATAGTTTTTAAGTTGCTCTTTTAACCAATTTAATCCATCATCGCCGCAATCACCAATAAGATGGCAATCATCATCAAATCTTGGAAAACCCATCCAATATTTTGAATCGGTATAGTCATTGGATTTTAAGAAACGCTCATATTGCGCATTAGTAACAGGATATTTAGCGAGCCAGATTGGATGGTTAATAGAAGGCGAATCCACTCTAATGAAACGATATAAATCCAAA
>CAZRCR010000119.1:0-6118 GCA_964598615.1 uncultured Anaerolinea sp. | reverse complement strand
CCCTGGCATCCATTCTGGGGGCTGTTGTCATCTTCATCGCCATGATCTATCTGCGGCCCCGATTCACACCCTGGCGCTGGCTGGGAGTGGGAATCGTGCTAGCCATCCTGTTCACAGTCTACCCGATCCTGTATACGCTCTATATCAGCACAACCAACATGGGATTCGGCCACCTGATGACCAAGGAACAGGCCATCAAGAACCTGGTATCCCAGGTCTATTATCCGGAAGACGGAGCATCCTATACCTGGACAGCCTTCGATGAGATCGACGGGGATGGGTACGTGCTCTGGCTTCAGCCTGCGGATGGAAGCGCGGCGCTGTTAGCCAGGCCAGGCCAAGAGATTCAGGCCGGTACACCGGGCCAGGATGGCGTCGGCGAACTTGATGCGGACGGAATCCCGGTTTCCATCGAAGGGTATGACCGCTTGAAGCGAAAAGATATCGTTCCGATCCTGCAAACCTTGAGCGAGATCGACTTCGGTGTGGCGCCCAACACAGTACGTATTCGCTCGGTGGGTGAAGCGCTGGCAGCCGAATCCCTCTACCGGTACGACGAGAGCACAGACACGATCATCAGCCAACAGACCGGGGTTGTATACCGTCCGATCGACGGGACATTTACTTCCGATGCCGGGGAGGAATTGGCCCCCGGTTTCATCACCAATATTGGCGGTTCCCACTTCAGTTACTTCCTGGGAAATGAAGGCTTCCGCAAGCCGCTCCTCTCCATGATCGGCTGGAACCTGGCCTTCACGTTCCTGTCCGTATTCTTTAGCTTCGCGGTCGGGCTGATTGCAACCTTGATGTTCGATAACCTGCCCGGCAAACGCATCATCCGCGCCATCCTGATCATCCCCTGGCCGATCCCGGTACTGGTCTCAGTGCTGATCTGGCGCAGTATGCTCAATCCGGATATGGGATTTGTGGCTCCCATCCTGGAAAGCCTGTTCGGCTCCTCGCCTGCCTGGTTCCAGGATCCCTTCTGGACGAGCTTCGCGCTGGTCATGGTCAACGTCTGGCTTTCCTACCCCTACTTCTACGTCATCACCGCCGGGGCGCTACGTGCCATCCCGGAAGAGATCAACTCCGCCGCGCTGGTGGACGGGGCCAACGTCTGGCAGCGGTTCTACTACATCACCCTGCCCTTGATCTTGAAGATACTGACGCCGTTGATCGTGGCCTCACTGACGTTCAATTTCAACAACTTCAATGTCATCTATATCTTCAACAGCGGGAACCCGGCCATGCCAAACGCCGCCGTACCCATGGGTTACACCGACATCCTGATCTCATTCGTGTACCGGCTAGCATTCAACTCTTCCATCGTCACGGACTACGGTCTGGCAGGCGCCATGACCATCATGCTCTTCCTGCTCATCTCAGTAGCGGTTTTGCTCCAGATCCGCTATGGAAAAATGTTCAAGGAGGTTGACTAAATGACATCGCACCTCAATCTCAGACGTATCCTGAGTTACGCCGGGCGCTACCTCATCGCCCTCATACTGGTCCTGTTCGCGATCATCCCGGTCCTGTGGGTCTTCTCGGCCTCCTTGAACCCGGCCAAATCCCTGACGAGCGGCACCCTGTGGCCCCAGAATCCGGGGCTGAGCAACTATATCCAACTGACAACGGACCAGTTCTTCCCATACGTGAAATGGTTGTTCAACTCGATCAAACTAGCCGGTCTCACTTCTGTGATCACCATGATGATCACCTGCATGAGCGGCTATGTGATGTCACGCTTCCGCTTCAAGGGACGCCGGGCCATGATGAGTGCCATCCTGATCCTGAACGTCTTCCCCTCCATTCTCGGGATGGTGGCTCTGTTCACCATGATCCAGCAGATCGGCTCTTACGTGGAATTCCTTGGGCTGGACACGCACGGAGCATTGTTGATGATCTATATCTCCGGCGGCATGGGCATCAACGCCCTGATGGTGAAATCCTACATCGACTCGATCCCGAAAGAACTGGATGAATCCGCCTGGGTGGAAGGCGCCTCCAACTGGCAGACCTTTCGCTACGTAATCTTCCCGATGATCATCCCGATCGTCATCACGGTGGGAGTGCTCTCCTTCATCGCCGCGTACGGTGACTTCGTCATCGCCCGCGTACTGCTCAAGAGCAGCGACCAGTTGACGGTCATGGTGGGCCTGATGCTGTTCGGGAACATCCGCTTCGACGTAGACTTCGGCCGCATCTGTGCCGGGGCTGTGATTGCCGCCCTGCCGATCATTTTGATCTACACCCCACTGCAAAAATATGTCATCAGCGGCCTGACCGCTGGTTCGGTCAAAGAGTAAACAGGTCGGGCGGCCACTTGGCCGCCCGTTCTTCGCAGAAACGATTAGCAGGTATCATGAATAACTTCTATGTTAATATCGTTCATCGTCCAGAAATGGTGCCGGAATATATCCAGAAGGAAGCCGAGCAAGGGAAACAGGAAGACTTGACCCGTAGCGCGGTCCTGCAAGAATCGCTCGATATCTTCCGCACCCAACAACGTATTGCTCACGAGAACGGACTGCGCACCACCATCCAGATGACGTACGCCAGTCTGTTCAACGAAGAGGCCGTGGCCATCGCCAGGGAACACCATGAAAGATACGGCGATGAGATCGGTTCCACTTTCCTGGGCATCCAGTGCAAGGAATTTCGCGAAAAATTCCACTCCCGCGAACTGGCCATCTGGCTATTCTCGTTGGAAGAAAAAAAGAAAATCGTGGATGAAGTGTTTGACAAGTTCCACGAGGTATTCGGATACTATCCCACCTCCACCGGCTCCTATTACATGGATGCCGAACTGGTCAATTACATCAAGGAAAAGTACCCGCTGGTTAAAGCCGCCGTGGCCACCTGCTGGGAGGAAGGCCCCAAAGCATACTGGAACGCCAATAACTCCTGGTATACACTGATCGACGGCAGTCCCTGGAACCCGTGGATTCCATCGAAGCACAACATCCACTGCCCTGCATCGGACGAAGCTGACGATATCGGCATCGTTGCCATCCCGCATCTCTCCCGGGACCTGATGGCAGTCTTTGACGGCCCCGGCTCCTACTACGGGACACATCCCCAGAACATCCTGCGCGGCATGGTCTACGAAGACCGGGAACTCCCCTATTTCAAGAACATCGTCGATCAGTACCGCGCCATGGTCAAGTACAACCGCGGTTATTCCTACAATATGATGTACGTCGGTCCCGGCTGGATGAGCAAGAACGGACGATGGGAAGCCGACTACGCCTTCCTGCTCAAAAGCTACCAGGACGGCATGGCTTACTACGGGCAGCTCAAACGCGAAGGCAAAGCCATTGACCTGACCATGAGCGAGTTCGCCGATGTTTACCGTCAGGACCGGCCCTACATGCGCCCGGAGTGCACCCTGTGGAAGGACATCCTCTACGGGTCGCGCCGCCAGTATTTCTGGTACGCGGACCCCTACATGCGCTTCTGTCTCGATGCCAACCAGGGCGGCGCGATGGTGGACCTGCGACCCTACGCTGCCAAGTTGGAACGCCCCTGCGGCGTGGGCACCAAAGCCCTGCAGGACGCATCCTACCCCTTTCTGATCCAGTCCATGTACCGGGCCGGGTTCTTCACCCACTATGCTGGCGAGGGTGCCGTCAAAAGCTGCAAGTTCGGCCACGGGGGCGAAGTAGTGGACCTGTGCACCTGCCGCACACTGGCCCATTTTTCGGAGGAAGGCAACACGCGCATCGTCACTTTGGATCCGGTGACCATCGAGTTTGCCGGGTTCAGCATCCAAGTCCAGAGTGAGTTCCGCCTGACCGAGGGGACCGGCGAGATTGAGATCGTGCGGCGCATCCTGTCGTCCACCGAACCGTCCGCCGAGATTACTATCGATGAATACATCACTGCCTGCTATGGCACCACCGAATACCCCGAAGATCTGACCGGTGTCCAATTAAGCGTCCGCGGCGCATCCGGCGAAGAGTCAGTGGATTACGCCTACCAGTGCCGTGAAGCCGAGGCTCCGAATGTACGTGAGGTGAATGCACTCATCCCGCAAGTGAAGACACGCCTGTCGATGCGGGCCGACACAGAATCTGCCAGCGGCTATTTCCGTGAAGGCTTCGCGTTTTCGCCCATGTACACCTTGGGCATCCAGAAAACCGTGCAAGGCAAAGGAGAACTGCGTACATGGCTCAAGGTCGAAAAGGCAAACTGAATTACCGCTGTCCGCGCTGCCTGATGCGCGAAATCGACATGGATATGTTGTATGATTCAGACAAGGATGAGTATTACTGCCTGCGTTGCTCCTTTACCGGTAACGAAGCGGAAGTGCTGCGGTTGAATGCCGAGTTCCGCGAAAAGTATCTGGACCGGGCAAAGCGCATTACCGATTTCTAGATTGTTGGAACTGATGAATTTCCCGCATTTTATCTACGGCTGTGACTATAACCCCGAGCAGTGGCCGGAGGAACTCTGGCCCGAAGACGTGCGCCTGATGCAAGAAGCCGGGGTGAACCTGGTGTCGCTGGGCATCTTCTCCTGGGCGCGTCTCGAACCGGAACCTGGTCGCTACGATTTTGGCTGGCTCGACCGCATCCTGGACCTGTTGCAGGCTGGAGGCATCTCCGTCAACCTGGCCACACCCACGGCTGCCCCGCCGCCCTGGCTGGTCAAACTCCATCCGGAGATATTACCCGTCAAAGCCGATGGGACCACGCTCTGGCACGGCTCGCGCCGCCATTACTGTCCGCACAGCCCGGCCTACCACGAGTACGCTGAACGGCTCGTCACCCGCCTGGCCGACCGCTACAAGGACCATCCTGCTCTCCGGCTCTGGCATGTGGACAACGAGTACGGCTGCCACGTCAGCGAATGTTTCTGCGACACGTCCGCGGCCGCCTTCCGGGTCTGGCTGCGCGAGCGTTACACCACGCTGGAGGAGTTGAATGCCGCCTGGGGCGCGGCCTTCTGGAGCCAGCACTACGCCGACTGGGACGAAATCCAGCCGCCGCGTCAGGTTCCGGCCCAGATCAACCCCGCACAAATGCTCGACTGGCGACGCTTCTCGTCGCAGTCCTGGATCGACTGCTTCGACCGTCAGAAGGCCATCCTGCGCGCCGCCACGCCGAACGTGCCGGTTACAACGAACTTCATGGGCACCTTCAAACCCATCGATTACTGGAGCTTCGCCCGCCACGAGGACGTGGTCAGCAACGACAGCTACCCGGATACATCCAACCCGCAGTGGATGGTGGAAACCGGACTGGTCTGTGACCTGATCCGCTCGCTCGGCGAACGCCGTCCCTGGCTGCTGATGGAGCAGGCCACCGCACACGTCAACTGGAGGCCGGTCAACGCCACCAAACGCCCGGGCGTCATGCGCCTGGGCAGTTACCAGGCCATCGCCCGCGGCGCGGACGGTGTGATGTTCTTCCAGTGGCGCGCCTCCAAAGCCGGAGCCGAAAAGTTCCACAGCGGCATGCTGCCGCACAACGGCACGGACACACGCACCTGGCGCGAGGTCAAGGCTCTGGGTAGTGAGCTTAGCACGCTGAAACAGATCATCAACAGCCGCGTGCAGGCTGACGTGGCCATCCTGTTCGACTGGGAGAACTGGTGGGCGCTGGAACAGGACAGCAAACCATCCACCGCCCTGCACATGCTCGAACAAGTGAAAGCCTTCTACGCCCCGCTGTTCCACCGCAACGTGACCGTGGACTTCGTCCACCCGGCCGCCGACCTGTCGGCCTACCGGTTAGTTATCGCCCCGGCGCTCTACCTGGTCACCGACGCGGCCGCCGCCAACCTCGTCCGCTACGTGGCGGCAGGCGGCACACTGGTCATGTCCTACTTCAGCGGCATCGTGGACGAGCGCGACCAGGTCCGCCTGGGCGGCTACCCGGCCCCCTTCCGGGAAATGCTCGGCCTGCTGGTCGACGAGTTCTCGCCCTACGGCGAAGCACAGTCGAACGCCGTCCGCACCGCCGATGGGCGCAGCTTCGTCACATCGCTCTGGAACGATATCATCCGCCTGGAAGGGGCCGAGGCGCTCGCCGCTTACCAGCAAGATTACTTTGCCGGGACCCCGGCAATTACCCGCCACGCCCACGGTCAGGGCCACGCCTTTTACCTGGGCACC